>CANFCA010000011.1 GCA_947445045.1 Gallionellaceae bacterium | reverse complement strand
TTCGTTCCTTCAATCTATTACAATCGGCTCAATGCTCAACGTTGGGACACTAGTGATCTGTTGTGAAATTTCAAAAGTTCCATCTCAAACCTAGTGCCGTTAATTAAAACAAGATGTCATCGTGGTTCATTAATTACGTCCGCAACAACCCCTTACATCATTAGGAAATATCATGGTCACCACCCTCAAAAAAACACCCGCTTCAACTAAAAGTACAGTCAGCAAAACAGACAAGAAGACAGTTGCTAAAACGCCTGCTGTAAAAACGCTAGCTAAAAAAGCACCTGTTGCTAAAACTGCTTCACTAGCAACTAAGGCTGTAAAAACACCCGCTGCCAAAAAACCAGTGGCTAAAAAATATCTGGCTGAGCCTAAGGGCACTACAAAAGTAGCGGCTGCCAAGGTAGAAAAAAAGGCAGTTGCAAAAGCCACCGCCGTTAAGACGGTAGCCAAAAAAGTCGCTGCACCGAAAGCTGAAAAGACAGTAATAAAAGCAGTCAAAAAAACTGACGTAAAAAAATCATCTCCAACGAAAGCTGAAACTGTATTTTCAGATAAACAAATACACCAAATGATTGCCACGGCTGCCTATTTTCTGGCCGAACATCGCGGGTTTGCGAAAGGGCATGATGTGCAGGATTGGGTGTTGGCTGAAGCCGAAATCTACTCGATGCTTAACGCTTAAAGTTATTCAATAAGCGAAAGTAGTTATCAGGTGATTGCGGTGAATTAGCTTAGTACACCTGATATCGTCATCAACAGCAGTAGTATCAACATAAACACCACAGACCGCCAAACTAGGCCGATAGTGCTTTGCATAGAATCAACATCGGCTTCCTCTCCTAAGCCCAACTCCGACCTATCCTGCGAACTTCCGTCCTGCGGGATAGCCATTCCGAGCCGAACCCCAAGCGAGCCGGCTCCGCTGGCTAACAAAATTCCCGCATCTTTATCCGGCCAATTCGTGGCTTGCGTACGCCAACAATAAACCGTATCTTCAAAATTGCCGACGATAGCAAATGTCAGCGCAGTAACACGCACCGGCAACCATTCCAACACTTGAAATGCATGACGAGCGAAGCTACCAAAATTAGCCAATTCAGCCTCGTCCTTTGCTGCCCAATGCTGATGCAAAAGCTGCCCGATCCGATAAAGCAGCGCGCCCGCTGCTCCACCTAACCCGATTATGCTAAACAATGCAAACCATACGATCACGCCAAATATGGTGCGATGTGAGGCAAGCAAAACTTCTTCGATGGCAACACGTGAGACTTCGTTGGCACTTAACTCGTGCGCTGGGATACCGCGCCAAATAGACAACAACCTACGTGCATCATCTAATCTATCAGCACGAAGTGCTTGCTGAATATTGGCAAAGTAACGATTGAACTGGTGAAATCCCATCGTGATATACAACACTAAAACATTAAATGCCCAAGAAAAAATCGGATGTATTTGATGCAATAAATAATGCATCACAACTACGATGGTGAGCAACGGTACTACCGCAAACAGCCATGCAATTTTGCCGTGCTTATGTACGCCCGCATTGAAGTGATGTTGAAAAAAATTGACGTAGTGAGATAGCCAACTAAACAAATATTTGCGCGACGAGATAGGATGAAATTGCTCCAACAACAACGCAGCGATTAGGGCAAAAAAACTCATACAATAAATTAGGAATCGACAATGGCTAGTCGTGGAACATAGCACACAAGTTTGGGTAACTCTACCAATTACGGCAGCAGCGCGGCTAGCATTGCACCTCCGTCATTTCCGTTCATTCGGAAATGACGGGGTTTATAAATTGCAGAGGTTAAACAATCATCCCCGCCGCAACCGTATTGTTAGAAGCCTCATCAATCACAATAAAACTGCCACTGGCACGATTGCGTGTGTAATGATCGAACGCCAGCGGTTGCTGTACTTTCATCGCCACACGCACGATGTCGTTCATGTTGACGGCTGGATTGGCATGCTGCTCCAATGTATTCACATCGACGCGATAATCAACACTGGAAAACAAGCACTTTGCCGTTCGCGTGGTGTGCTTGACCAGGTATTTACGATTCTTATCCAGCGGTGTCTCGGAAAACCAGCACATCATCGCCCCAAACTCTTTCGCGACTGTTGGCAAGTAATCTGCTTTGACGAACATATCTCCGCGCGAAATATCGATTTCGTCGGTCAAAGTGAGCGTCACAGATTGAGGTGCATAGGCAGTTTGCAAATTACCGTCGTATGTCACGATCTCTTTTACTTTGCTAGTACGACCACTCGGCAATACAGTGATCTCATCGCCCACCGATATTTCACCCGCCTCTATACGCCCCATGAAGCCGCGAAAATCATGATATTCATCGGTTTGAGGACGGCATACCCATTGTACCGGATAGCGAAAATCGGTGGTGTTCACATCGTGATCGATCTCCACGCTTTCCAATTTTTCCATCAGTGTCGGACCTTGATACCAGTCCAAACTCTCGCCGCGATCTACCACCATGTCCCCGACCAGCGCAGACAGAGGGATGCAGGTGATGTCATGCAAATCGAGTTGTGCGGCAAATTTTTTGTACTCGGTGACAATCTCATCAAAGCGCGCTTGCGAGTAATCCACCATGTCCATTTTATTCACCGCCAGCACGATGTGCGGCACACCAACAAGGCTGGCGAGATAAGTGTGGCGACGTGTTTGCACTAACACGCCTCGGCGCGCATCAATCAAAATGACCACCAGATTCGCGGTACTCGCCGCCGTGACCATGTTGCGTGTGTACTGTTCGTGACCAGGCGTATCACCAATAATGAACTTGCGCTTGGGCGTGGCAAAGTAGCGATACGCCACGTCTATGGTGATGCCCTGTTCACGTTCAGCTTGCAAACCATCGGTCAGCAAAGATAAGTCAACCGCCGCCATGCCGCGCTTTTCGCTGGTTTTGGAGATCGCCGAAAACTGATCCTCGAAGATTGATTTCGAATCGTGCAATAGGCGACCGATCAACGTGCTTTTGCCATCGTCCACGCTGCCAGCTGTAATGAAGCGTAATAGTTGTGTCATGGTATCCATTAAAAGTACCCCTCTTTTTTTCTCAGTTCCATGGAGGCATCCGATGTTTGGTCATCCATGCGTGTCGCACCGCGTTCGGTGATACGCGTCGTTGCGGTCTCTTCGATGATCTCGTCTACGTTGCTGGCGGTAGACTCCACTGGTGCGGTACAAGTCATGTCGCCCACGGTGCGGAAACGCACACTGACCACTTCGATTTTTTCGCCAGCTTTAGGCTGCACCAAATGCGACACCGGAATAACTGAACCACCGCGTCGAATCACTTCGCGTTCGTGAGCGAAATAAATGCTGGGGATATGCAATTTTTCACGGCCTATGTATTCCCAAATATCCATCTCAGTCCAATTACTGATTGGGAACACGCGAATGTTCTCGCCGTTATGCACGCGGGTATTGTAAATATCCCACAGCTCCGGGCGTTGATTCTTCGGATCCCATTGACCGAACTCATCGCGGAAAGAAAAGATGCGTTCCTTGGCACGTGCTTTTTCTTCGTCGCGTCGCGCACCGCCCATGCAGGCATCGAAACCAAACTCGGCGATGGTCTCAAGCAAGGTAACCGATTGGTAAGGATTACGTGGTTTATCCAAGTCTTTAATGATGATCGTACCGCGCTTGATCGAATCTTCCAACGAACGCACGATGAGCCGCTCACCCAAGTCCGCAGCCAGTTTGTCACGGCATGCAATGACTTCTGGGAAGTTGTGCTCAGTATCAATATGCACTAACGGAAAGGGAAATTTTGCCGGACGGAAGGCCTTTTCAGCGAGACGCAGCATGACGATGGAATCCTTACCGCCTGAAAACAGCAAAGCAGGATTCTTACATTCCGCCGCGACCTCGCGCATGATGTGTATGGATTCGCTTTCCAAAGCGTCCAAGTGTGTGAAAGTATGTGCAGTCATCAATTTTCTTTCGTTACCAAATTCTTTTTGTTTCACGTTTCCCGCAGGGGCAGGAACGATGCTCTTGGCTGGTCTATCTTCGATCAACAGTTCGCTCATGATTACCTCTCCTAGGCAGAGACTTCCTGCTTCACATTGGTTTGAGACACGATTTCAATGATGCGCTCACGGCTCGCCTGCAACGAAGTGTTGCTTACCGCTTGAACGCCTGAGCCATGCGCCACCTGTGAACCGTGGCTGACGTGCAAGCCACATTCTTTGTTTTTCGGGTCTTCCCACCACCAGCGTCCGGCGCGGATATCTTCGCCCGGCGTGATGGAACGTGTGCAAGGTGCGCAACCAAGACTGGGATAGAACTGGTCATGTAATTTGTTGTAGGGTACATCATACTGTCTGATGTATGCCCACACTTCTTTATTGCTCCACTCCAGTAACGGGTTGAATTTTTGCAGACCTTGATCGGCATCATAGGCTGAAACTTCCAGCGTGCCACGTGTCACCGCTTGATCACGACGCATCCCGGTTACCCACGCCTTCTTGCCGCTTAGCGCACGGCGCAATGGTTCCACCTTGCGCACAAAGCAGCAACCCTTGCGGTTCTCCACGCTGTCGTAGAAACCATTGATGCCGTGCTGTGCGACATAAGTCTCGACTAATGTGCTGTTCGGGAAGTACACCTGCAAAGGTGTCTCATAATGCTTGCGCACTTCCTGCATCAAGTCGTAAGTCTCTTGCGGCAAGCGTCCGGTATCCAGGCTGAACATTTCAATGTTCAACTGGTTCTTGGCAATAATATCAGTCAGTACCATGTCCTCCGCACCCAAACTATTTGCGAAGCAAACCGGTGAAAATTCGCGCACCGCTTGTTGCAATACGGCTACTACCTGATCTATTTTTTGTTGCATATATCCTCCTACACTAACAATCCGGCAGCGGCTTCCGTCAAATCAAGTTGCGCATCTTTTTGCATCGCGAATGCAGCCACTTTTACCGTCCAGTCATCTACTAACGCAGTGATAACGGCTAGCTCCTCATTATCGAGTTCATTGGCATTCGCCAACGCGGTAACAGCTTGTGCGAGCTGCTCGGAAATCACGCCGGGTAAAAGTTGTTGTAACTGAATTGCCAGTTTACTCAAATCTTCCTGACGAACCCCACCTAGCAATTGCGCCAAACCCGATCCCAACAAACGCAAAATCGCTTCATTGCACTGCGCCGCTTCGTCATACTTGCGCTGAAACACCAGTGCGTTGCGATATTCACGCTCGTGCGCTGCTTCAAAGAAGTTCGCGCCGATCAACACTTGTGATGCACCCGCACATTCACCACCGCCTAATTGCAATACACGGAAATCGGCAGTGCTGCCATAATCCTGCATCACACTATGCAGTTCCTCGGCTTTCACTTCAGCCAGATCAGCCAGCAATTGCTTGAAGTAATCCGGCTGTTGCGCACGAGTCCAGGCAAAAAAGCTCGCCTCACCACTCGCCAAATGTGCGCTTTGCACACGAGCTATCGCCTGTTTAACTCGCGCTACTGGCAAGGACGGGCCTTTAAGAGCCAGCTCTCCGCCGCCCATGCCGTTACCACCAAAATACATTTGGTAATGCGGCACCAACTTGCCATGCATACGCTTACCTTCACCGTAAATTCCAATATCACCGGTTTCCGGTTGCGCGCAACCGTTATGGCAGCCCGACACGCGGATACGCAGATCAGCCTTGCCGCCAGACAACAACGGCCCAAGCACGGTGCTAGAAGTAATACCCAAACGACAAGTCGACGTGCCCGGACACGCCACCACATTGTCACCGATGACCGGCTCATTCAAACCCAGCTCAGCCAGACCACTACGCAATGGCACCACTTTATTTTCTGGCACATTGAGGACGATCAGGTTTTGATCTTGTGTGGTGTGTACTTCATCCAAACCATGTGCGCGTAACAATAGGGCGATGCCTCGTAATTGCACCGGGTTCACATCGCCGATAGGTAAGGCGATTGGCATTACAAACAAACCTGCCTGACGCTGCGCAAACAACTTGCGCGGCGCACCCGATCCAGGCACCTCCTGCCCAGTCTGTTCACGCCATTTACCTTGAGGGTAGGGCTGGTCGGCGAGTGCCTGTTTGGTGCGCTCGAATTCCTCGCGATATTTTTCCAGAAAGCCTTCAACGCCAAAACGCTCAACCAAAAATTTGATACGCGACTTGGCTCGTTTTGTACGATCGGAATATTTATTGTGCAAAGTCACCAGCGCTTCCAACGAGAACAACAACTCGCGCTCAGGTATGAACTCCTCAACCACAATGGATTCGCGTGGCTTATGCCCCAAGCCTCCACCCGCCTTGACCATAAAACCATTCTGGCCGTCTTTTTTGACAGCAATAACACCCGTATCGTGCAACAACGATTGGGCGCAATCCGACTCACAGGCAGAAAAACTAATCTTGAATTTGCGAGGCATTTGCTGATTTAGCGGATTGCGCAAGAAATGCTGCGTCGCACCATCAATATGTGCCGCCACGTCCACGTGCTCTTTAGGGCAGACACCAGATAAGGCGCACGCCGACATGTTGCGTACCGTATTGCCGCAAGCTTCGCGCGTAGTCATGTTAACTTTTGCCAAACGGCGCATCGCGCTGGGCATTTTTGCCAATGGGATGAAATGCACTTGTATCGCTTGGCGTGTAGTCACATGCGCGATGCCGCGTTGTGAAAAAGTTTCAGTTACATCGGCGATCGCCTCTATCTGATCTACATTTAACCGCCCGCCAGGAATCTTAATGCGCAGCATATTCACACCATCTTGACGCTGACCATAAACACCTTGCTGCAGTCGCACAGCCGTAAAGCGGTCGGGGTCAATATTGCCTTCAAGAAAAGTCTGAATGGCCTGTTCAAGGCGGTCAATTTCTTCCTGATCGGATAAATCTTTTGGGTTAATACTCATTGCATATCTCCTAACTAATACAAAATCATCTCTATCTAAAAACTAGTTCAATGCCATCCGAGTGCCAATAATCAACAACATCGCGGCCAATGCAGGCCGCAATATTGCTTCAGGTACTTTCGCACTCAAATGACTGCCGATATATATTCCGGGCAACGAGCCCAGTAGCAAACTGCCCAACAAAACAAAATCTACGGTACCCAAAGCCATATGACCCATCCCAGCCACAGCCGTGAGCGGTACAGCATGCACAATGTCCGTACCCACTACTTTCACTGCTGGCATACGCGGATACAGGAACAGCAAAGCAACCGTACCCAACACACCCGCCCCAACCGAAGATATTGTCACCAGCATCCCAACAATAATGCCGGTGATAATCGTTGCTGCTGGTAAATGACGATGATGCAGTTCATAAACCTTGCCATCCTTGCGCTGTGCGAACTGCTTGATCCAGCTTTTCAGCAACAGTGCGCTGGCGGTTAGCAACAGGGCCACACTCAACACGCTGGTCACCAAGCTGCGCATCGTCTTTTCATCCAGCGCCAAATATTTCAGCAAAACGATAGTCATCACAGCAGCAGGAAAGCTACCCAAGCTGAGCAAGCCCACCACTTTCCATTCCACCGAACCGCGCCGTGCATTCACCCAACCACCCAGCGATTTGGTCAGCGAGGCGTATAACAAATCTGTACCGACCGCAGTAGCCGGGGAAATTCCAAAAAGCAGCACCAGCAAAGGTGTCATCAATGAACCGCCACCTACACCAGTGACCCCGACGATTAAGCCGACCAGAAAACCCGATAACGTGTACAACCAATCCATGCTTCAAAGCCCAATAGAATCTATGTCGCGCATTCTAGGTCGCTCCTCTTATATCTCTAAATACTTTTATGTTAGTATCTTATAACTAATTACTATATTAAAAAGATGCCATGAATTTACAACAACTGCGCTTTCTCAACGAAATCGTGCGTCAGGGTTTGAAGATTTCTGATGCCGCAAGCGCGCTCTACACCTCGCAACCGGGCGTGAGCAAACAGATCAAGCTACTGGAAGAAGAGCTGGGTATCGAGATCTTCGTGCGTAACGGCAAGCGCATCGCAGCCATCACCGAACCGGGTAAAGCCGTTCTTGAAATTGCGCAACGCATGCTGCACGATGCAGGGAACCTCAAACAAGTTGCACAAGAATTTCATTCGCAGGATAGCGGCCACTTGACCATCGCCACCACCCACACGCAAGCGCGCTATGCCTTGCCGCCCGTGGTCAAGAAATTCATGAAGCGTTACCCGAAAGTTAAGTTAGGTCTGCATCAAGGCAACCCTACGCAAATCGCCGAACAAGTTTTGAGCGGTGAAGCGGATATGGGTATCGCCACTGAAAGCCTGTCGCTTTACGATGGACTCATAACATTACCCTGCTACGAATGGAATCACTGTGTGATCACGCCGCCCAATCATCCTCTACTGGAAGAGAAGAAGCTGACTCTTGCAAAGATTGCTCAGTATTCCATCATCACTTATGACTTTGCATTTAGCGGACGTGGAAAAATCAATGCGGCTTTTGAGAAAGCGCACATTGAACCCAATATTGCCCTCACCGCAATTGATGCCGACGTGATTAAAACCTACGTGGAATTAGGATTGGGTATCGGCATCTTGGCTAAGATGGCATTCATTCCAGAGCGGGACAAACACCTGCGTATGATTGATGCCGCGCATCTGTTTAATCCTAGCACCACCAAAATTGCATTGCGAAAAAATGAGTACCTGCGAGGCTACACATACGATTTTATGGAACTGTTCGCGCCGCACCTCACTCGCAAAATTGTAGAAGAAGCCATGCATATCGCCTAGAGCAAGCAATAATCGGACACCACTAAAGTAAACTTATGATCGCATAAAATGCCAATACTCAGCTTTATTCCGTATGCCAAAAGCATCATCGCAATCATTTAATAACCGGCTTACCCTTAAGAAAGCTGAATCAATGCCGATAAGACATATGGCCGCATATCACTTAGGCTACATTTTTTCATATCGCCACACGTAGTAATAAATAAAATAAGGGAGTAATCATGAAAAGAATTATGTTTATTTTGGCAACGGTATTAGCTGCGACGCTATTTATTCCTCAAGCTTCGGCGCTTCCATTGTTTGCTCGGCAAACCGGTATGGAATGTTCAGCCTGTCACTATCAGCACTTTCCGATGTTGAATGCCTTTGGTCGCGCATTTAAAACCAATGCATTCACAATGATGGGAGTTCAATCAAAAGTTGACGGTGACCGCCTTTCGATTCCCAGCAACTTGAATATGGCTGGGTTAACTACCTTGGGTTATGAAAGAACCAACGCAAAGGATGCCAGCCCCTCATTTCCGGGAACGCGCAATGACGGCAACGGTACATTTTATACACCGGGTCATAGTGGTGAGCTATCCCTGTTTTTTGGTGGCCGCATCAATGAAAATGCAGGCTTCTTAACCGAAGTAGGTTTACTAGGCCCTGCAGATCAAAGCTCAGCAAAAATGCCCATTTTGTTTGAAGTGGCTGATAGTGCTCGGGCTGGCATCGTCCCCTTCACAACGAATGCACAGGGCGCGTCTTATGGATTTGAATTGTTGAATACCGGCGCATGTGCGGTTCATCAAATGAGCAGTGTGGGCGGCTTCAATGGCGCGCACACTACTACTATTTCTGCGCAGCAATTTATCGGCACGGGTGCTGCTGCAACAGGTTATTCATTAGTAGCCAGCAATCCCACCGGCTTCATTAATTTCACAAAATATAACCAATTGGGTACGGGCGACCTCACAGGTGGCAACAATACTTCTGGCTCAGGTAGCTTAATGGGTGCAGGACTAGACTCTACTTACTTGCGAGCAGCTGGCTTTATTGATGTGGCTGGCTGGGAGGTTGGGGTAGGTATTCAAAGTTGGAGCGGCAGCTCCCTGAGTGCGACAGATTTGACCGTTCCGCTTACTACTACAACGGCTGCGATTGCTTCTACCAAAGCAACTGCAATTGACGGGCAACTACAGGGTGATTGGCGCAATAAACCCGTAGGTATTTATGCTAGCTATGCAACGGCACCTGCTGATGCTACTGTTTACAACTCTTACAACCCCAACACTTTAACTAAAAGCTCCTTCAACATTTCTGCTGAAGTCGGCGTACTTCCCGGAATAGCCACTGTGGGTGCGGCTATTCGTCGTGGCCAAAGTGGAATTGATGACGGCGCAGGTTCTAACGAAGCTGACAATGCAATCATGATGACAGGTACCTACAAGCTATCGCAAAACATGCTGGCATCTCTGTCATACACTATCGCAAGCGGTAGCTATTGGACTGCTAACAACAATGCCAATAAGCTTGCTACTGGCAGCAAGACAGCCACACTTAATTTGTTCACGCTGTTCTAAATTTCAGGTACTAAATTGTAGTTACGCACAGGGGAGCTTAGGCTCCCTTGTTGTTTGAGCTAAAGAATATCTTTCCCCGCATCCTGCCCAGCAGGACCCTCAGTGCTGGTCTGCAAGTCAATCGTTTCATGCCGCTCAATCACACCATCAATGAAGCTTCGTAAAAATCCCTCGCTCTGCGCACTATGAAAGCGATCAATTTCCACGCCGTGACTGTAAGCAATTACAGTAGGAAAACCACGCACCTTGTGTCGCCCAGCAATCTTCATATTTTCGTCGGCATCGACTATTCCCAGTAGGAACCGACCGTCGTATGACGCTACCAGCTTGTGCAACAGCGGTGTCAATACTCGACATGGCGCACACCATTCCGCACTAATATCCACCAGCACTGGTGTTAAATGCGATGGCGACACAACGAACTGATCGAAGTCAGCCTCCTCAACATTAAAAGTAAAAGCGCTCAAGACAAATTACCTCTATATAGTTAATCGAATTTAATAACCAATCAAAATAAATCCAAAGGGCACCCACTTCACATTAGAATTACATTCAATGCAGGCTGGAATACTAAACTGTTTTGCACATAAGCAGAACGTTCCATCAGTGACGGAGACCACCCACCATGAAGAAATTAAAGCATGAAGCAGAGTTGTACAAAGTAGCGATGCTTGCCGGTATCAAATATGCCGAAGGGCGTGGGGTGGTCGAGTTTGAAGCAACCGATTCCGCCAGCGAGAAGTTGTTGTATCTCTACCGGCTAATGGTTCACGATAAAGTCATGCAGGCATTGCCTGAAGATCAAGTTGCCGAAAAATCTTTGCGGCATAAATTGACGATGTGGTATGTGAAGCAACTGCCGAAAGATCATCCGTTATTGAAGTAATGCGGGCTGAATATGGCGAAACAACTTGAAGAAGATACTGAGAAATTTCGCATTGATAAATGGCTGTGTGCTGCACGCTTCTTCAAAACGCGTTCACTTGCAGCGGATGCGGTTGAGTGTGGCAAAATTCTAATCAATGAAATGCGCGTCAAGCCTGCTAACACCTTGACCCTTGGTGATATGCCCACCATCAACATCGGGCAAAGACAATTCATCGTCGAAGTATTGGCACTGTCTAATCGGCG
>CANFCA010000010.1 GCA_947445045.1 Gallionellaceae bacterium | reverse complement strand
TGCTTGGGGCCATGTCTCAATCTGGAACTTACCAAGAATTGATTGGCTTTTTTGCTGAAGAAGGAATCGCGCAGGATAGGTTAATCTTTCATGAACGCAGTAATATGAAAACTTATCTGAGTTTGCACCATCAAGTTGACATATGTCTCGATACCTTTCCGTATGGTGGAGGCACTACCACTTTTCATGCTTTATGGATGGGTGTGCCAACCTTAACCCTGGCGGGAAACACCATGGCTGGTTATGCAGGCGCATCAATTCTCGGTCACGTTGGACTAGAGGCATTCGCCGCCCACGATGCAAATGATTTCGTTCAAAAGGGCATATATTGGGCTAACCATCTAAATGAATTGTCGGTTATTCGAGCAGAATTACGAGAACGTTTTACAAAATCCGCCAGAGGCCGTCCAGATGTGGTTGCGGCAGCAATGGAACGTGCCCTGCGTATCATGTGGCAACGCTGGTGCGCAGGTTTACCCGCAGAAGCATTCGAGGTTACATTGCAAGAAGCCGAAGATATTTTAAACAAAGGCGACAGATAAATTTCAGATGAAATATATGCTCGCGCGAGTATGATGGTCACCAATTTTGTGGTGAGTTCCAACAGACAAACAAGAGTTTCTAGGCAAGCTTAATTTTATAAATTTACTAACTACCACAGGAGAAAAATCATGGGTCTATACGATACAATCGTAGGTGCAATTCAAGGTCAATCTGGCGGCGCAAATGGCGCGCAGGGGGATTTGTTGGGCTCTGTTATGGGTATGTTGAATGACCCAAAAGTGGGCGGTTTGTCAGGATTGGTAGAAAAATTTACGCAGGGCGGGTTGGGTGAGCAAGTCGTTTCTTGGGTGAGTACAGGAAAAAACATTCCGGTATCTGCCGAGCAAATTCAATCTGCTTTAAGTTCTACAGGCTTGCACGATATAGCCGCGAAATTTGGCATCAATACTACTGATATGGCCACTCAGTTATCAAATTTATTGCCACAAGTGGTTGATAAACTTACACCCGACGGCAAAGTCCCAGAAGGTAATGTTGATTTAACCCATCAAGCGATGGCCGCGCTATCAGGTTTATTCGGTAGCAAATCAGCGTAAGTTTTACGCTTGAGGGTACTAGGGCTTGCAACGATGCAAGCCCTTTTTATTTGCGCCGACAAAACTGACTGTAAGGAAATTCACTCTCACGCTACTAAGGCACAGGAGGAACACAACATGAAACGCAGACAATTTTTATTTACCCTATCCGGCATTGGCATTGCGTTGGCAACACGCGCTTACGCCAAAACCGACAAAGTGGTCATCACGCAATTTTCTGATGACGGAAAAATGCTGGGGCGTGTCAGTTTAGACAAGGTGCGCAAAGATACAGAGTGGAAGAAAACGCTTTCATCATTGGCTTATCAAGTGACTCGCCAGCAAGGCACGGAGCGGGCATTCTCTCAACCGGGTTACGACAGGCATGAGCCAGGTTTGTATCGCTGCATTTGCTGCAATAACGCATTATTCGATGCCAAAACAAAATACGATTCCGGTACCGGTTGGCCGAGTTTTTGGCAGCCCATTGCAGAAGATAATTTACACGACATTGAAGATGGCATGTTTGGGATGAAGCGTACTGAGGTGCAATGCAATTTGTGTGATGCACACCTTGGTCACGTGTTTGATGATGGCCCTAAACCAACGGGCTTGCGCTATTGCATGAATACCGTGGCGTTAAGATTTATTCCGTATTCGAGGTAGCCATGCTGATATTTTTCCTCGCGTATCTGGGTGGCATGTTGACGATTTTTAGTCCGTGCGTATTGCCCGTTTTGCCATTCATCTTCGCGCGTTCCGAGCAATCGTTCCGTCGCACGGGATTGCCTATCTTGTTGGGCATGGCAGCCACTTTCACCGTGCTTGCCAGTTTTGCCGCAGTGGGTGGCGCATGGTTGATCGCGGTGAATCAATACGGACGCTATTCCGCGATGGGCTTGCTGTTGCTGCTAGGGCTTGCGTTGATATTTCCAGCCTTGTCAGATCGCCTGATGCGTCCTTTTGTTGCGCTGGGTGGGCGATTGCAAGAACGCGCCGATCAGCAGTCCAGCATTAAAGGCTCATTACTATTAGGTGTAGCCGTGGGATTTTTATGGGCTCCTTGCGCTGGGCCAATTTTAGGTTTGGTGTTGGCGGGTGCTGCGTTACATGGTGCAAATTTATACAGCGCGTTTTTGCTGTTGGTGTTCGCTGCGGGCGCAGCGACTTCGCTGGGTTTAGCATTGTTGGCGGGCGGTCGCTTGTTCAGCATAATGAAGCGCGGTTTAGGTGCGGAAGAATGGGTGCGGCGCGGCTTGGGTATCGCCGTTGTGGTTGGCGTAGTGGCCATCGCACTGGGTTGGGATACCAAATTTTTAGCGCAGTTCTCACTTTTAAATACTGCTAGTACCGAACAAAAATTGATCTCTCAACTGGCGAAATCAAACGCTGTCAGCAATAAAGAAACAGGCCGCATTGCCCCGCCGTTATTGGGTGCAACGCAGTGGCTAAATTCACCACCGCTGGCGATTGAGTCATTGCGCGGCAAAGTCGTGCTGGTGGATTTTTGGACGTACTCCTGCATCAATTGTTTGCGCACATTGCCTTACCTCAAAGCGTGGAATGAAAAATATCGTGACCAAGGTTTAGTCATCATCGGTGTACACGCCCCTGAGTTTGCGTTTGAGAAAGACCAGCACAATGTTGAGCAAGCCATTCGTGACTTAGGCATCACGTACCCCGTGGTGTTGGACAACGACTATGCGATTTGGAACGCCTACAAAAATGAATACTGGCCGGCGCATTATTTGATCGACGCGCAAGGAAAGATACGTCATGAACATTTTGGTGAAGGCGCGTATCAAGAGACCGAACAGATGATACAAAGCTTGCTCAAAGAAGCGCATAACGGAGAGTTAAGCGTGAGTGCTGACTTGGTGCAAGTCGATGGGGCGGGTGCAACCGCCGCCGCGATGTCAGACAAAACCGGACGCTCACCAGAAACCTATCTGGGTTACACACGCCAACAAAACTTTAGCTCGCCTGAAGCTATCAGCAAAGATGCCGCTCATCAGTACAGCACACCAACATCACTCAAACTCAACCAATGGGCATTGAGTGGCGATTGGCAAATTGGCGATCAATCCGCACTGCTAAAAAAATCTGGCGGCTCAATTAGCTATAGCTTTTACGGACGTGATTTGCACTTGGTATTAGGCTCGCACAATGGCAAACCCATTCCCTTCAAAGTTACCATAGACGGCGTTGCGCCTAGCGTAGAGCATGGCGTGGATATTGACTTGCAGGGCAATGGCGTTATTAATGAGCAACGCCTGTACCAACTGATTCGGCAAAGCAGAGACGTTCACGAACACACATTCAAGATTGAGTTTTTAGATGCCGGGGCGGAAGCGTTTGCTTTTACCTTCGGCTGATCTTGTAGGGCGGATGAGCGTAGCATTATCCGCCAAACATCTGAGTTAAATATTGGCGGATAACGCTGCGCTCATCCGCCCTACTAAATAGGAGAAGTTCCATGCACAAAATCTTACTTAAACTTAGCATCGTTTTCAGCTTGCTTGTAGCTCAAACCAGCTATGCGGCACAACAAACCGCCGTATTCGCAGGCGGCTGCTTCTGGGGCGTGGATGCCGTGTACAAACATGTTAAGGGCGTAACCGAAGTGGTGTCGGGATATTCAGGCGGAGAAGCCAGCACAGCGCATTACGAAATAGTCAGCGAAGGTACAACAGGACATGCGGAATCCGTACAAGTGCGTTTTGACCCGGCAAAGGTTTCCTACCTGCAATTACTTAAAGTATTTTTTAGCGTCGCGCACAATCCTACTCAACTAAATTTTCAAGGGCCAGATTCAGGCACGCAATATCGTTCGGCGATTTTTTACACCAGCGCAGAACAGCAGCAACAAGCGCAAAGCTATATCCAACAACTCACCGCCACAAAAACTTTTTCATCGCCCATCGTTACGCAAGTTGTTCCGTTAAAGCAGTTCTACGCGGCTGAAGATCATCACCAAAATTATTTGGCACTGCATCCCTATCAGCCTTACATCGTGGTGCATGACAAACCCAAGCTAGAGCAACTGCGCAAACAGTTTCCGGCGTTGTATCAATAATCATTCATGCGCCCATACAAAAAAATCCTAACCGTTTTTTTATTCCTAAGTTTACTACTCGCCATCTTTCAACTCTCAGGTCTGCGCGAACATTTCAATCTTGCCTTCCTGCAACAAAAAATCACCGAGAATCAATTCAGCGGGCTGCTGATTTTTATTGTGCTTTTTTCGCTGGGTAATTTGATCCAAATTCCAGGTTGGATATTCCTCGCTGCTGCGGTGCTGACATTGGGTAAAACGTGGGGAGGGGTAGCGACTTATGTCGCGGCATCGCTGTCGTGCATCATTACTTTTTTGACCATCAGAATGGTGGGCGGCGATGCGTTACGGCAAGTGAAAAATAAACTGGCGGTCAGGCTGCTTACCAAGCTGGATGCGCGTCCCATTGCCAGTATTGTTCTGCTACGAATTCTATTTCAAACCGTCCCCGCACTGAATTATGCGCTCGCCATGTCTGGCGTGAAGTTCCGCAACTATCTAATCGGCACACTGTTGGGTTTGCCCTTGCCCATTATTGTGTATTGCTGGTTTTTCGATTACTTGGCGAAGTCGCTTAAGATTGTTTAGGCAGAACCCAACGTTTAATCAGCGTATCCATCGATAATCTCCCTGCGCCGTGAAATACAATCACTAGCATGAGCCAGCCCCACAGGTAGTGCATGTTGACTCCTGCCGCGCTGAGGTCTGGGTATGAAATCACGGCGATGATGTTGAACACGAATAACGCACCTGCTGCTGCACGGCTACCCAAACCAAATAGGAGCAGCAGCGGTAAGCTCAATTCTGTCGCTGTGCCTAGCCATGCGGCTGTTTCCGGGGAAAACAGCGGTACTGAAAATTCATTTTCAAACAGCGACAGCGTGCTGTCCCAGCTTTGAATTTTGGCTAATCCAGACCGAAAAAACACCCAGCAGAGATAGCCGCGTATTGCCAAATCAAACACGGGGGTGAGGTAGCTCCAGTAGCTTACGGCTTGTTGGTAGAGGTGGATGAATTGTTTGAGTTTGTTCATTTCTGCCTCCAATGAAAATTATTTACGCCAATTTTGGAGTGCGCTGACTCGTCTGCGCTTTGAAAAAGCGGCGACATGTCGCCGCACTCCATACAAAAATTAAGCTCCAATGCGGCTGATTGCACCATTACTAATGTGACGCATCAAACAACCGGCCAAATCAAAATCCGCCGCTATGGATTGCGCGGTTTGCAAAGCTTCTACCAAAGTCTTGTGCTGACTGAGTTGCGATAAGAATTCAAATTCAGCCGCGCTTAGCGGGTGCAATGTCACTTTGAATTGTGCGCGCAACACGAGACCATATTCCGCACCTGCATTCAAATCAACATTACCATCTCCCTCATAATCAGGTTGGTTGGTCTGCCAAATGGTGACTGAGGGATAAGGTGATGAGGCTAATGCACTGGCTACACATAATTCGATACGCGATTGAGCAAGCTGCTCGGCAGGTATCGTAGCCAGTTGCGCCACTTCGAATTTTTCTGATTCAGGCTTGTTCAGCACTTGATGACACGCCCATTCGATGCGTGCCACACCGGGTAGGTAAACCAAGTCTGTCAGCGATGGATGCGTTCTTAAAAAATCTGCAAATGCCTCACCGTAGTTGCGCACGTCGCCGCTCCATGAAGGTGTGTCATGAATATAGTCATCGCACACAGCAGTAAAAAATCCATCGCCTACCAGACGTTGAATGACCGGGTAAACGCTGCTCAATACGCGGCGATAGTTGCTGAATACATTGTTGCGATAGATGGCTAAGCCAGCAGCGACATGGCTGCCTTGCGTTGATTGCAACATCATCTCAATATCTTGAGAAGGGTTGAACAGTGCGTTGATGAATTGTGATTGTTGTTCAAACAAATTGGGCATGCTCTTGCTCCAAAATATTTTTAGCGATTGCTGCTTCGGCTAGCAATGTTTCCAATGGTGGAATATCGCTGTCCCACTCGATAAGCGTCGGCTTAGCACCAATCATCTGGATGGCCTCCCGATACAGTTGCCACACTTCAGCACACACAGGACGACTGTGTGTGTCAATCAAACAACCTTGTTGCGTTTCATATCCAGCTAGATGAATTTCCAACACGTTGTCGGCAGGCATCGCTGCCAAGTATTCGCGCGCATCAAAGTCATGATTGATGGAGCTGACATAGATATTGTTTACATCCAACAGTAAACCGCAACCAGTTCGTCTAGCCAGTGTGGCGACAAAATCCCATTCGCTGAGTTCTTCGTTTTGCCAGCGTAAATAGCTGGAGACGTTTTCGATCAAGATGCGCTGACCTAAAAACTCCTGAACTTCATCGACACGTTCACACATCAAATTTAATGCTGCTTTGCTATACGGCATGGGTATCAAATCATTCAAATGACGACCACCCAATGCGCCCCAACACAAATGTTCGGAAACGAGGCTGGGCGAAATGCGTGTGATGAGTTGCTGAAGTTGCTTTAAGTGATGGTCATCTAAAACATCGGCAGACCCTAGCGACAAACCCACGCCATGCAGACTGATTGGGTAATCGGCGCGAATTTTTTCCAGCATGACAACACCGGGACCCTCGCCAAAATAATTTTCACTGTGTACTTCCAACCACGCCACATCGGGGCGTGAGCTAATAAATTCGGGGTAATGCGGAGTACGCAAACCCACCCCCACCCCGCTAATGATGGAAGATTGAAGCGGAGAGTTGTGTTGCGAGGATGAGTTTGAGTTCATGGCAATTACATCTTTTTCATACCATCTTTTTCCATGCCGTCCTTGTCCATTTTTGCAACCACCGATCCACCAGTGATTTTTGCGCAAGTACCTTTAGGCACAGAAATCCACGCGTCTTTTTCGTTATCTTTGGTGGTGTGGCCTTGGCATGAGTTGCCTGCAGAAGCGCAATCATTCAAGCCTGCCTTTGCGATGCCTGCGCATTTCTCCATATCGCCTTTAGCAGCGAATGCAGAGGTAGTTGTGGCTGCCAAGCCTAAAGCCAATAAACCAGCGATAGCCGTACGAATTGTCATATCAGTTTGATTCATGATGTTTCTCCTGTAGGGTAAAAGTAATGACAGCGTATGCGTGTCAGAGGCTTAGTCGCACGAGTTTCCCAAACCTTACAAAGAATTTTACGCTAGCAGATATAATCTCGCCATGAATCAAGCCAAGCAGCAAGACATAGATGACCTGCAAGAACAGCGCAGTTACCTTTTACGCTATGCCATGTTGCAATTGCGTGACCCACACTTGGCGGAAGATGTGGTGCAAGAAACGCTGCTGGTTGCGGTGGAAAGCCGCGATAAATTTTCCGGGCAATCAACCTTGCGCACTTGGCTGACGGGCATCATCAAACACAAAATTCTCGATCTGCGTCGCAAACAACAACGCGAAGGCGAACTGCCTAATACCGATGATGAGCAAGATCCGTATGAAAACATTTGCGCTGAATCGTTTGAAGAGCATGGGCATTGGGTAAGTCCGCCACAAGCTTGGGCCAACCCTGCGCAATCATTTGAAGATCAAAAATTCTGGCAAGTATTCGAGCAATGTAACCAGCGTATGCCGTTGAACAGCGCGCAAGCTTTTATGATGCGAGAATTTATGGACATGAGCACAGAAGAAATTTGTAAGGAATTGGTGATTTCCACGACTAACTGCTGGGTACTGTTACATCGTGCCAGACTCGCGTTGCGCGAATGTTTGGAACTACAATGGTTTGGAAGAAAGGGGGCGTGATGTTGAATTGCAAACAAGCATCTGAATTGCTCTCGCAAGCCTTAGATCGCAAAATGACTTTGCGTGAAATAATTTCGTTAAAGCTGCATTTGTTGATTTGTCATGGCTGCAGTAATTTTTCCAAGCAGATGACGGTGATGCGTGAAGCGTGCCGCAGTTATTTGGAAAAGTAAGCTCTCAAGCGCGCTTATTGCTAACAGGAATGGAAGATAACAGGCTCTGCACCTTGCTGCCGCCTTGTTTTGCCAAGGCTGGATTTTGCAGCCACATCTGAATAAAAAACTCCCGCATCTGCTCAGACTGAGCTAATCGGCTCCGCATTAAATGCTCAGGAATTACTTTGTTTGATTGCATTTTAACTTCAAACATTGGGATCTTCTCCTCGCACGATTTTTTCTAATGCAATGATGTCGAGCTTATCTTTGGGACGATTTGCGATTCGCTTCATCACCAACAAATCCTCAATCGAAGCAATGCGCACTTGTCGCCCAAATAATTCGCCGACCGTGGCGTTGGCCTTAAGATTCTCAAAAGGCACTTCTGGACGAACTAAAATATCCACCACACTACCGCCTACTTGCGGCTCTCTTAGCGCAAACGCCAACATACCTTTTTCGACATACCACTGATCAATTTGCTGGCTATTTCTGAGTGAATCAATTGACACGGGTATCGCAGGAATCAATTCGAATCGGTTCGCTACGGCAATAAAGCGAACGAGATTCTCATCGTCCATCGCCAGAACCAAATCAATATCAAAAGTGGAACGTAAAAAACCGTGTAACTGAACTGCCAAGCCGCCTACCAGCACATATTGAACGTGATTGTCTGATAGCGATTGCAAGAGTTCTGCGATTTTCATCAGCTCACTTTACGAAAAATAAAACTTGGGTAGCTTGCAGCTGCTACAAAAATGCTAGAGATAGATAACCGCAGGGAAAACTGAGACCGCAAGCACCAGCACCAGCCATTCCAAATTATTGCGTGCGAGGTAGCCCGTAAAGTGCAGAACCAGTATGGTGATTGCAACTGCGTAATACAGTAGTAATAACAACATGAGATACCCCTTTCTTTGTTACGTCAGTTTAAGTTAATAGTTCACGAAGCCATCATAACTGAAGCATCCGAGGGTAGCTAGTTACCCAGCCAACCCCACATAAACATTCTGCACATCGTCGTCTGCATCAATCGCCTCTAGGAATGCTTCTACTTCCTCGCGTTCAGCATCGCTGAGTGTGACGGTATTTTTTGGACGATAACCTAGCTGGGCGGATTGCACAGTAAAACCGTGCGAGGGTAGAGCTTTGCACACGGCATCAAGGTCAGTGGAATCCGTTAAAAAGAGCGTTGCTCCCTCTTCGCCCGCTTCAAAATCTTGCGCACCCGCTTCAATGGCGGCGAGTTCTGCATCCGCATCTTTTGAAGTTGAGCTCGCCTCTATCATGCCTTGGTAGTTGAAATCCCAAGAGACCGAACCTGCTGCGCCCAGTTGTCCCTTGCGAAATAGCACACGGATGTTAGGGTAGGTGCGGTTCGCATTGTCCGTTAAACATTCAACAATCACTGGCACTTTATGTGGCGCAAAACCTTCGTAGGTGAGCCGTTCCAAGCTCACGCCGCCATCGAGCAGACCCGCGCCCTTTTTGATGGCACGATCCAACGTCTCTTTTGGCATGGATACTTTTTTTGCTTGTTCGACCAATAGGCGTAACCGTGGATTCATGTCGGGGTCAGCACCTGAGCGCGCCGCGACCATAATTTCTTTGGACAATTTGCCGAAGATGCGACCCTTGGCATTTGCTGCGATTTCTTTGTGTCTAGCTTTCCACTGTGCGCCCATATTTGCTCTCTAATCTTTTACTGAATCTTGGTTAAGAAAATTGCTAGCGCGCATCTTGCCTTAAGTGATGAGATGCATCAATCTCGAATTATTTATTAGAGACCGTTCGCCCTGAGCATAGTGAAACGAAGTCGAAGGGTGTGAGCCACCTCCCTTCGATTTCGGCGATAAACCCACCTACGCTCAGGGCGAACGGTCTAACTAGAATTATCTGCTACTCCATTCGCTACATCCACTATCACCTGCAAAAACGCATCGCCATATTTCTCCAACTTGGCTTGCCCCACACCGCTGATCTGTGCCATTTCATTAAGGTTATTGGGACGACGATTGAGAATTTCCAACAAGGTACTATCGTGAAAAATCACATAGGGCGGCAAACTTTGTTCGCGGGCTAGCTCCATCCGTTTGGCTTTTAGGGCTATCCATAATGGGTCATCACTTGCTCCCGCAAAAGGCTCGCGTGACTTGGTGCTACGTTCGGTACGCTGCGCTTTACGTTTAATTGGATCAGCATCTCGTCGCAGCCACACGGGTTGTTCGCCGCGCAACACAGGACGCGCAGTTTCGGTGAGGCGCAGTCCGCCGTAAGCTTCCATATCCACATTGAGCAGCCCCGCAGCAACCAGTTGGCGATAGACGCTGCTCCATTGCGCTTGCGTCAATTCTTTGCCAATACCGAAGGTGCTGAGTTGCTGGTGGTTGAATTGCTCGACTTTTACCGTGGGCTTTCCAATCAGCACATCAATCAGGTGAGCCACGCCAAAGCGTTGCCCCGTGCGATACACACAAGACAATGCCATCTGCGCGGCTTGCGTCGCATCCCAAGTGTCCACGGGTGACAGACAGTTGTCGCATTCATGGCAATTGCCGGGATGTTCTTCGCCGAAATAGCGCAGCAGGGTTTGATGGCGACAGGATGTGGATTCGCAGAATCCGAGCAGCGCATCGAGTTTTTGCAATTCGACACGTTTACGTTCTTCAGGGGCATCACCGGAAAGCAGCATTTGCCGCATCGAAACGACATCACCTAAGCCATACGCCATCCACGCGTTTGCAGGCAAGCCATCGCGCCCAGCGCGTCCGGTTTCTTGATAATAACCTTCCATACTTTTGGGTAGATCGAGGTGTGCGACGAAGCGCACGTTGGGCTTGTCGATGCCCATACCAAACGCAACGGTAGCAACCATAATGACACCTTCTTCACGCAGGAATTTTTTCTGGTTGGTGCTGCGTGTCGTAGCATCCAGCCCGGCGTGATAGGGCAATGCGTCCCAGCCTTGCTCCTTGAGCCACGCGGCAGTTTCATCAACTTTCTTGCGCGACAAGCAATACACAATGCCCGCGTCATTGGCATGTTCAGTTTCAAGGAGAGTTTGCAATTGCTGCCGCGCATTATTCTTCTGCGTGACGCGATAACGAATGTTGGGGCGGTCAAAGCTGGAGACGAATTGCTGCGCCTGTTCCAACGTCAGCCGCTCAACAATCTCGCGCCGTGTCGGGGCATCGGCTGTTGCAGTAAGCGCGATACGTGGCACGTTGGGGAAGCGTTCGTGCAACACCGTTAACGCGCGGTATTCAGGACGGAAATCGTGACCCCATTGTGAGACGCAGTGCGCTTCGTCTATGGCGAACAGGGCGATGTGGGAACTTACGTTCAGCTTCTCCAACAGATTCAAAAAACTTTCCGTCATCAACCGTTCCGGTGCGACATACAACAGCTTCAACTCACCGCGCAGTAATTGCTGTGATATTTCCCGTGCCGCATCTGCACTCAGGCTGGAGTTGAGAAAAGCGGCCTGCACGCCGAGCTGCTTGAGCGCATCAACTTGATCTTGCATCAACGCGATCAGCGGCGACACCACGATGCCGACACCGTCGCGCAATAAAGCTGGTAGCTGGTAGCACAGCGACTTGCCACCACCCGTCGGCATCAACACCAACGCATCTCCACCTGCGACAACATGCTCAACGATGGCTTGTTGCGCACCACGGAATGCGCTGTAGCCAAACGTGTCGCGAAGGGTTTGCTGGG
>CANFCA010000009.1 GCA_947445045.1 Gallionellaceae bacterium | reverse complement strand
TTGCTAGGCGGGCGATTCGGCATCACGCCATTCAGTGATCCTTTTTCCTTAAAGAGTGTGCAGCAAGCCAAGACCTTTGAGATGGGCGTGTCCTATTTTTATGACGCTCAGTCAAGTTGGAAGAAAAATGAAACAGGGTTGGCAGTCGATAGTGAAGTGCATCTCAATCATTGGAGCGGAAAATTTGAGTATTTGTTGCGCAAAAAAGACCTGGCGTTAGGTGCGATAGCCAACGAATTACGCGGCTGGCACGTGACCCAAGAATATGGCTTGGACGAAGCTATGCCGTGGCCGACGACGCTGTTTGCGCGCTATGAACAGTGTGCGATTAGCCCTGCAGAGATTGCTGCACTCGGTGCGGGGGAAGGGGATGCACATGACGTGCGAGCCACAGTTGGTTTTAGCACGAACGTGAAAAAAAGTGATGTCGTACAACTCAAGTTTGAAGTGCAACATTATTTGTCTGCCACTCCCACCACGCGCAGCCTGCCGGGATTTGGTCACAATATCTTGTGGTTTACCCAATTGGTGGTGGCGTTATGAAAAAGCCGCACGTCTTGGTTGGTATGGTGTTGCTCATCTTGATGATGACACCGCTGGGCTTTGCCTTGGGCGAGGCCGATGAAGATGTGCGCAGCGCGGGATGTCTGCCCAAGTTATCGGTGCCCAATCCCGCTTCGGTATGCGCGGGCTGCCATCAGGATAGCCAGAAGCGTTGGTCTAGCTACCAATTTCGTCCCTGTACCGAATACTGCATAACTTGCCATAAGACGGATGAGATGAGTCGGCATCATACCGTTGGCACTTTATTGTCCAAACTATCTGAAGATGCATTGCATTTGACCAGCGAAAGAAAAATGGCGTGTGTGACCTGTCACGATTTATCCCGCCCCCGTTTCGATAAGGTGCGCTGGAAATCAACCAGTCTGTTCGATCGATTGTTTCATCAGCAAAGCAAGTACAACACCTATTTTCTGTCCATGCGAAATGACCAAGGACAACTTTGTCTCTATTGCCACTAAGGAATCATCATGAATTTACTTAAAAAACGTCGTGTCGTGTTAATTGATAACCGTTTTCAATTGCGTATGGCAGCTGCATTTATCGGATTGCAAGTATTGCTCACCGCGATATTTACCGCAGGACTGTATTTTTTTATGGATAGTGAATTGCATGCAGACCTCGCCTCTGCGCATGCCAGTTATCAGTCGTTGAGTCAAATGCTGCGCCCTATCGTGGTGATTTTAGCTGTGTTCAGCGTGACGTTATCGGTGGTACTGACCACGGTGTTTGTAGTGTTGATTAGCCACAAGGTGGCAGGGCCGATGTTCCGCTTTGTCACGGTGTTGGAATCCCTCGCGCAACGCCGTTTTGAAGCCTATCGCCGCATCCGTCCCGATGATCAGTTAGGTGAAATGGCACTCTCGTTGGATAAAGCGTTGGAGGTGGTCAAGACAGATATACAAGCATTGCAACGATTAGTCGAGGTGCTCAAGACCTGCCATGCCAAGGGTGACCAGGCTGCACTCCTCGCCGAAATTCAAGCGATAGAGGGTGTGTTGTGTGCATGGCAAAAACAATAAGTTGCGATGATTTTTTTGACGGCTTGAGCGACTCAAGCCAATGTTGTAAAGAAAAATGAGGTGGGTAATGAAGAATTTTTCGCTGCGTAAATTATTGATTCTGATCACGCTGCTTGTGGCAGGGATATTAGTGGTCGGTGATATTTTTGTTTGGTCTAGGAATACCAAGTTAAGCGAATCCGAAGTGAGTAAGCAACGCTTGGTTGATGCAACGATGGCATTCAAAGATGTGCGCTATCACGTGGTGCAGATTCAGCAGTTCCTCACCGATGCCTCTGCGGTGGGCGAGAATGATTACAACGAAGCCTTGCAGGAGAAAAAATTTGCGCATGAGAATATTCAGCGGCTAGGCAAGATTGCGCCTGAAATGCAAAGTCATTTGGCTGAGATTGATACCGATGTTGATAAGTTATATGCCACCGGTGAACGCATGGCGAATGCCTATTTTAGTAACGGTCGCGAGGCAGGCAACGTCATTATGAAATCACCCGATGGTTTCGATTCCGCCTCAGAAAGTCTTTCAAATCGCTTGGATCAATTGGCTAAGGATTTGGAGGATAAGGTCAAGGCGGCGACTGTCGATCAAGCAAGCAATTTGCTGATGATGTTTTACACCAGCTCTATCGTGGCTGGGTTGGCGATATTTTTAGTGATAGCGGCAAATTATTTGCTGGCGAGAAGAATATTTTCTTTGTTGGGTGCGGAACCTTCATATGCTTCAGAGGTTGCCCATGCGATTGCCGAAGGGGATTTGTCCATAGATGTGTCAACGCGTGACAATGACTCGCACAGCGTGATTGCCAGTATGAAACACATGGGGGCGGAGCTGGCACGTCACATGCGGCAAATCAATTTGGTCAGCAAGCAAGTCGGGCAGTCTTCTTACCAAATTTCCAATATCTCCAGCGAAATTTCAGCCGCCAGTCTCTCCGAGCAGGCGCGATCCAATGAAGTGATGGGTGCGACGGAACAACTGCGTTTGTCATCAGAAAATGTGAAGAAATACGCTGAGACCGTGCGTGAGCGTGCTGTCGCGACACATGAAAATGCACAAAAGGGTCACTTAGCGGTGACTGAGAATATTTCAGAAATGCATCGCGTCGTTTTGGAAGTAAAACAAGCTGAAGTAAAAATGGCTGAGCTCAGTCAAGCGAATAACCGCATCCAGGACATCACCGGCACGATCAAAAAAATTACCGAGCAAACGAATTTGTTGGCACTCAATGCGGCAATCGAAGCAGCACGCGCAGGTGAAGCCGGGCGCGGGTTTGCCGTGGTGGCAGATGAGGTGCGAAAGCTTGCCCAACATGCCGCCAGTGCCACCACTGAAATCGCGGTCATCATCAGTGAGTTGACGCAAATCATTGGTGAAAATACCACGGCCATGCATTCCATTACCGTGAGTACCCAGCTTGGATTGGGCAAGGCTGAGGCAACCAGTGTGGTGATTGGTGAGATGGTCAGCCAGATCGAACAAAATACCGAAACCGCGCACCATATTTCCGATGCATCACAAGAACAACTCGATAGCCTGGTTCAGTTACAAACGCGGGTTAAGGCCTTGTTTGAAGCGTTGGGTGCGAATGATTCCAAAGTGAGTGTCACCAAAACCATCAGCACGGATCTGTTGAGCGTGACAGAAAAAATGCAGGAAATGATGGGGCATTTTCGCTTCGATGAAAAATGGGTTGCCGTGCCGCAACAGAATGAAAATCGTCAATTCCCACGCGCCAATAACTACCTGTTAGTGCATTTCGATATTGCCGGGAAAGGGTATGACGGAGTGACCGCCGATTTCAGTATGTCAGGCGTGCAATTGCGTATGCCCAAAGCGATGCCTTGTCAGATCAAGGATGTCGTCACGATGAAAATGAATCTTCCATACGACACGCTGGAGCAATACGAGGTGGGGCTGCCGTTTGAGGTGAAAGGACAAATCTTGTGGGTGCGTGAAGAGAAAGGTCATTTCCTATATGGCCTGCAATACGCTGAAGAGGTGTCCTCTGGGCAGAAAGCCGAGCAACTCAAAACATGCTTCCAGTATTTTAGTCAGCCTACGCAATGGGCATAGATTTTTTGCGGATTATGCAGGTACTTAGGGAAATACTGATTAAGTCGAGAATATGGTTCGATATATTTTCCGTTCGTCCTGAGTGCTGCGCTCAGCGCGGCGTATCGAAGGTGCGAACGGAAAACACTCACCACGAACGGTGGTACTTAATCAGCACTTACTTAATAAATTTTGATGAGTGATACACGTAAAAAAATGGGGAAAGCATGATAAAAAAATTCGGGATGATTTTGTTGTTGATGCTGTTTGCGAGCAATGTTCAGGCTGCACCGCAGCCCCTGCAATTGGCGCTGTCGGCGGTATTTTTGGGCGAGCAACAGGACATGGTGATGCGCTGGCAAAAATATTTGGAAGTTCATTTGCACCGCCCTGTGGTGTTTGTACAGCGACGCAGTTATCGTGAGTTGATTGAGCTTTTTGAGCAAGATAGGCTCGATGGAGGGTGGGTTTGCAGTTCACCTTATGTGCGCCACAAATCAGTGCAACGCTTGCTGGCTGTTCCTGTGTGGCAGAGTGAGCCGCTTTATCAGTCTTACTTGATTGTGCCTAAACGCGATATTACGACGCGTTCGATGGCTGATTTACGCGGCAAAATATTTGCCTACTCTGACCCTGATTCTAACTCTGGCTACTACGTGCCACAAAGTGACATTCTGCATCTGGGCGCTGACCCGAAAACATTTTTTAGTAAAACACTCTTCACCTACTCACACCGCAAAAGTGTGGAAGCCGTGGCAGACGGATTAGTGGATGGTGCGCGCGTGGATGGATATATCTATGACCAGTTAAAAAAATTCTATCCTGATGTGATTGAAAAAACGCGCTTGGTGGATAAGTCCGATAAGTATGGCTTTCCGCCTATGGTGACTCGCGCAAATTTGCCTGAAGCCGATTTTAAGCTGTTGCACGATACGCTGCTGAACATGCACAACGATGCGGAAGGGCGTGCATTGTTGGCGGCAATGGGATTGGATAAATTTATTGCCGGAGATGATCATCTGTTTGATGGCGTGGCGGCATTGATTAAGTACGTTGAACAAGCCGGAGTGAAACGTGTTCAGTAACCTGAGTATTCGTTATAAGTTGACGCTATTGACCGCGCTATTTGTTGGGGTGACCAGCATTGTGGTGGGCTTGTATGTGGTGCGGCTATCCTCTCAAAGTGCTAAACAGGGCTTGACCGATCAAGCACTCACGCAAGCCAAACTCTATCAGCATGTATTGTTGGACCCGTTCCGTCTTGGTGACGATTACCAAGTGTATGAGCTGATTGCAGCACCGTATCATGCTCGGCAACTGCAAGGTCAGGCTGATGCGCCCAGTCAAGATGAGAGTTATTTGGAGGAGACCTTGCTGTTAGATGATGCGGGCGCAGTGCTGGCAACGTCGGACCCGATGCGCTTTCCCTTGGCTACCCATTATTTGGATGCTGAGCCCGCCTTTATTGATCTGGTGCCACAACTCCCAAAAATTAAGAGCAGTTCAGCTCCGATCTTGTGGTCGGCGGAGCATGAAAACCATTTATTTGTGGCCGTGCCGTTGGGTGAAAACGGTGTCAAGCATGCCAACTTGATATTGGATTACTCAATGGAAAATCTGATGATTGCAGCGAATCATCGAAACATTAAATTGGGGTTGATGATCGGGTTGATTACGCTGTTAACCATGCTGCTGGCTTGGTGGGCGGCGTATCGGTTTACCTTGCCCATACTCCGGCTCAGCCGCAGCATGCGCGATATGGCTGCACGACATGGCATTTCGCTAAGTTTTAAAGCAACCCATACCCGTAACGAAGTGGTTCAACTCGATGAGATATTTACCCAGGTTGATCGCGAAATGTCCACCTTGCTAGATGGCATTAGCAAGTCAACACAACGCTTAAAAATTGCGCTGGATGGTTCGCAGATTAGTGTGTGGGAGATTGACCTACGCACCAATGAAGTATGGTTGGATGCATCTTGGGCAATGTTATTAGGTCATCCTGCCGCAGTGGAGACTCACACCACTTCTACAGAATTGCTGTCACTGGTTCATCCTGCCGATCTTCAGAATGTCATGGCCGCTGCGATGCAAACCCGCAAGGGCGAGATAGAGAGTTACATCGTTGAACACCGGGTTAAGACAGCACAGGGGGAATGGCTATGGATTTTGAGCCGGGGACGCGTGATTGAGCATGATGCCAACGGACACCCGACGCGAGTGAGTGGCACCAACACCAGCATCAATCAACACAAGTTTGCCGAGGCAGCCTTGCAATACAGTGAACAGCGTTTTCGTGATGTGAGTGACGCATCAGGCGAATATGTGTGGGAGATTGATGCAAACTTGGTTTATACCTATGTGTCTCGACAATCCACTGCAGTTAAGGGCTACTCGCCGGAAGAATTGATTGGTCATACGCCGATTGAATTTATGCCGGTGGAGGATATTCAATCGGTGAGTGAAATCGTTAATCACGCGATTGCGAATAAGACTGCCTTTAAGTTGCAGCATCGCGACATTACCCACTCTGGCAATGTGTTGTGGGAAGAAGTAAACGGCATCCCTTTCCTTGATGACAAGGGCGAAGTGATTGGATTGCGCGGCACTGGGATGAATATCACGGAGCGCAGGTTAGCCGAGGAGGAAATTCACAATCTAGCTTTTTATGATTCCTTGACTCAATTACCCAACCGACGTTTGTTCATTGACCGAATCGGATTGGCCTTATCGATTTCAGTCCGCAGTCAACTCTACGGCGCACTGCTATTTTTGGATATGGACCGTTTTAAAATTCTCAACGATACGCTGGGGCATGACTATGGGGACTTGTTATTGGTCGAAGTGGCTAAACGTATTCAGTCATGCGTGCGCGAGATAGATACCGTGGCCCGTTTAGGCGGTGATGAATTTGTGATCTTGCTTGAAGAAGTCGATGAGCATGCCGAAGAAGCATCACGCAAAGTTGCCGTGATTGCCGAGAAAATCCGTTCTTGTTTAACCGCGACTTACCAGCTCAAAGACAGTGAATATCACAGCTCGCCCAGTATCGGCGTGAGCCTGTATCGCGGTAAAGAAGAATCAGCGGAGGCCTTGCTGAAACACGCCGACATGGCGATGTATCAAGCGAAAGATTCGGGACGCAATGCCGTGCGTTTCTTCAGCCAGGCGATGCAACTTGCCGTAGAAACCCACGCTGCACTCGAAGCTGATTTGCGCCATGCCGTGCCCGAACAGCAATTGCATTTGCATTATCAGATACAGGTGGATAACGATGGACATGCGTTGGGAGCAGAAGCCTTGGTGCGTTGGATTCATCCCACACGCGGCATGGTTTCTCCCGCGCAATTCATTCCCATTGCGGAAGAAACCTCATTGATACTCGACATAGGCAATTGGGTGCTGGATACCGCATGCCGACAATTGAGTGTGTGGAAGCAGCGCGAGATGACCCGCAAATTGACAATTGCGGTGAACGTGAGCGCCCAGCAATTTAAGCAGCATGACTTTGTGGCAAATATCGCGACCGCTTTGCGCATTCATAACATCGAGGCTGCGCAGCTAAAGTTGGAATTGACCGAGAGCGTGGTGCTCAACGATGTGAAAGATGTCGTCGCCAAGATGCACGCATTAAAAGCACTCGGAGTGGGTTTGTCTATGGACGATTTCGGCACAGGGTATTCATCGTTGTCCTATCTAAAACAATTACCACTTGATCAAATCAAGATCGATCAAAGTTTTGTGCGCGACATCACTACCGATCCGAATGATGCCGTGATGGTGCAAACCATCATCGATCTGGCCAAGAATTTCCGCTTGAATGTAATCGCTGAAGGCGTGGAAACCGAAGAGCAGCGGGCGTTTCTAGCCCAGCATGGCTGTATGGCATATCAGGGCTATTTCTTCAGCAAGCCCGTGCCGATTGAACAATTTGAGGTGATATTGGAGCAGGGTTTTCAGTGTTTCGATATTGAGAAAAATTCTGTGCTGCTTCAGATGCGCAGATAGCCCAAAATCCAGTATGGTTAAACTAGAAATTAAATATGAATCAATAATCCAATGAAGGAATCTAACATGCCGCCGATAGAATTAGCTCGCCAGACCTTGATGCAGCTTGCTAAAAGCCAAACTCCGCCCACGCCGGAAAACTACCATCGTGTTTATGATGAAATTGCTGGAGTAGCTTCAGCTGATCATTCAGTCATTCTCAATAAAACGCTAAAGAAGGTTTTATATGATATGGGAAAGGATAGCCCCAAGTATTTGGCTGTTGCTCAGGAAATCAATACGCTGGTCGTGCAGCATGATGCAACCAAGCTGGAAGACAAGCTGCGCTTGTTGCTTCAACCTGAGTTGAAGCAGGTGGATGAAACCAATTGGGCTAGGTTATTACGCTATCTGTTCAAGCAACTCGAAACCAATCATGCCGGCCTGACCATGAGTCAGAAAAAAGAAGGGCTGAATCGCGTCATCATTAATTTCTCCCACGAGCCCAACCAATTGGGGCAAAAAATTCACGCGCTAGTCGCGTCATGGGGAGAGGCGCAGTCGGCAATTCAAACTGTTGCCAGTGAAGATTTGGAAATCGTCAGTTCAGTTCCTAACTCATCAGCAACGCAAGTCATACCTCATTTTGGCAATCAAGCTAATGGCGCAGATGAAAGTTCTCTCAAGCTGGCTATGGCATGGCGCGATATGCTGATTAGAACCATTAGTCTGATAGTGCTCCCCCAGTTTGCCGGTATGCCAGTTGCGGTGAAACGGATTGAAGCGATGATTCAGCAGGCGCGAGAATCACAGACCATAGCGGATGTTAATCAACTGTGTGAAGCACTAAAATCGACGTTGCTTAGAGCGGAAATGCAGCATGACTCCCAGCATCGTATGCAAGAAGCACTCGTGCAAATGCTGCGATTATTAGTCTCCAGTATGGGTGAATTAACCATAGAAGATAAATGGTTACACGGCCAACTCGCGATTATCCAAGAGATCATCGCCAAGCCGCTTGATATCGATTCCGTCTATAACGCTGAGAGTAGTCTTAAAGAGTTGATCTTGAAACAGTCCAGCATTAAACCTGGACTGATTCAAGCTAAAGATACGATTAAAAATATGATGAGCACATTTGTGAGTGGCTTGGCGGAGATCACAGAAAGCACGGGTACTTATCAGACCAATATAAATCGTTATCAAGATCAAATCACCGCAACGGATGATATGAAGCAATTAAACGCTATCCTGCAAAACTTGGTCGGCGATATTGGAGTGATGAATGCCGCTGCACAAAAATCGCACGATGGTTTTCAGGAAACTCAGAAAAAAGTAGATGAGGCAGAAAAGCAAATTAGCGAATTGACGATGAAGCTTGAGTACATCAGTGAAGTCGCACATCAGGATTTTTTAACCGGCGCATTGAATCGACGCGGTATGGATGAAGCCATCAGTATTGAGTTTGAGCGTGCTGATCGACACAACACGCCGCTTTCGTTAGCCATGATTGACATCGATCATTTCAAGAAAATCAATGACACCATGGGGCATTCTACGGGTGATGTGGCGCTCGCACATCTCGCCAAAGTGGTTAAAAGCGTGCTGCGCAGTACGGATGTTTTGGCACGCTATGGCGGTGAAGAGTTTGTCGTGATTCTTCCGGGTTCCAAGCAGGACGATGCAGTGAAAGTGATTACTGGCGTACAACGCGAACTGACTAAAAAGTTTTTCTTACACAACAATGAGCGGGTGTTGATGACATTTAGTGCGGGTGTGTCAGAACGCATGACAGGAGAGAGTGTGGATGCCGTGTTACCGCGTGCAGACGCGGCACTGTATGCCGCCAAGCAGAGTGGACGTAATCGTGTGATAGGCGCAACAACGCCAGAACCCATATCGCGGCAATTTGAAGAGACGGCGAATCATCAAAGCCAGTAGGGAAGTGCGCGAGCAATTCGTAACTTCCAAAAAATTTAGCTACATTAGTAAATTAAAGCACTGCAAAAGAACCTATGAATACTAAAAATCACCAAGATTTAATTGCGCACATTATTCGAGAAATCGAGCAGGATCATCTCGAATTACCCACACTGCCCGATGTCGCAGTTAAGATTCAAATACTCATTAACGATCCCAATGTGCTTGACGATAAAATAATCGCTGCACTTTCGAGCGATCCTTTCGTGATTGCGCAGATTATCAAAAGTGCTAACAGTGCGGCATTTGCAGGCAAGCCGCTTGTGGACAATGTGAAAGATGCGGCCAGCCGCCTGGGTTATCGTCAGTTACATAACATGGTGATTACCATCACTATGAACAAGTTGTTTTACTCTACCAACCCGGCCATCAATCGGCGCATGAGGCAAATATGGTCTCACAGTCGCAAAGTGGCGGCGGTGAGTTATTTACTCGCGTCCCATCATCCGCATTTATCTCGTGAACAAGCCATGCTTGCAGGTCTAATGCACAACATCGGTGTATTACCGTTGTGCATGTATATCGAAAAGCAGCAGTTGATGATTGAAGATGATGCGCTGGAAGCTTTAATCGATCAATGCAGCGGAATGATTGGGACGAAGCTTCTACAAAAATGGAATTTTTCCAAGGAGATTATTGAAGTGGTGGCGGGGTATCAGAACATGCATCGTACATCCAACTTGGAGCCTAAGCCTGACTATGTCGATTTGGTGCTGTTTGCAAATATTCAAGCAAAGGGTTGTGCCGAAACTATTGATTGGAAAAATATTGCAACGATAAAAAGGTTAGGTTTGAGCGAGCATGATTGCCTGATGTACATCGAACAAAATGCACAGCGAATCGAAGTGGTAGAAGTATTGCTCGGAATGAAGCAAGAGGCACACACTAAAGCTAACCAAGCAATAGGCCAAGCTAATGTGGAATGCAAACCGGCAGGTACTACTCAAGCTGAAAAGAGAGTTGGTTTGTTCTCCTATATTTTGGATTTTTTAAAATAATTTTTCAGATTTATATTGGGAAACGTTGATTAAGTCCGTTCGTGGTGAGTATTTTCTCTTCGCTCCTTTGATACACCGCGCAAGCGCGGCACTGATAAAAACAACTAGCCATTCGACTAATCCAACAAGTTGGCAAGTCGCTGGTTATCAGGACGAACGGAAAATTTATAGAACCATGGTTTTCTGACTTAATCAGTCCTTCCTTAGCATTTTCCTTGGTCACACGTAGGCAGAATCGATTCATTATGAATATCACTGGAGTAACAGCATGGATGGAAATGAGCATTTAGCCCCAAAATCAGAGTGGAGTGATTTGAAATCGGTAAAGATTGCTATCGGGGACGTGGTTCAATTGCAGGATTTTTCTGCGAATAAGCAACACCATTACGTCAAACTAATCGGCTATCTCAGCATGAGAAGTATTTTGGTTTCGCACCCGATGAATAATGACAATTTGCAGTTTATTAAAAAAGGAGACAGCTATTTGGTGCGCGGGTTTTCGGGAACCAAAGCTTATGACTTTAATGCCGAAGTGATCGCTGTTTGCCTTGCGCCCTACCCTTATCTTCATCTATCTTTTCCAAGACAGGTTAAAGCTTTCAATATGCGCAGCGCGATGCGTATTAAATGTAGATTGGTCTGTTCAATTAAGTCGGCAGCGGCTGGAATGAATGCCGCAGCCACAATTGATGACATGAGTATTACCGGACTTCGTATTCAGTCAAAAACTAAATTGGGAGAAATAGGCAATACGGTAGATGTCAGTTTCCGCTTGCCTGTAGATGGGGTGGATCAGTTAATTGTGCTGCCAGCCGTTATTCGCAACGTTGGAATCGACAATGAAAGTGGCAGCGGTGACCAAATGATTCCAAGCGGACTGGAATTTCTTCCTTCAGAAGGAAGTGACCTGAATACGCTGCAATACTATATTTACAAAAACTTGGCGGAAAAGTAGTTGGTTAAAATTCAAATTGTCATTTCATAAACTCAACTAAGGAAGGTCTGATTAAGTCCGTTCGTGGTGAGTATTTTCCGTTCGCTCCTTCGATACACCGCGCAAGCGCGGCACTGATTAAAACAACTAGCCATTCGACTAAGCCAACAAGTTGGCAAGTCGCTGGTTATCAGGACGAACGGAAAATGTATCGAACCATGGTTTTCGGACTTAATCAGACCTTCCCTAACCCATTAGTGCAAAACCTTCTATAGGAGCGAGCTTGCTCGCGAAGCACTTTCGCGAGCACAAGCCGTCATTTTCGGTGTGCTTAATCCTGTCTGA
>CANFCA010000008.1 GCA_947445045.1 Gallionellaceae bacterium | reverse complement strand
GTGAAGTGGTATCAATTGGCCGCAGAGCACGGAAATGCACCTGCACAATTTATTCTAGGAATGATGTACCACCGTGGGAAAGTTGTTCATCAAGATAGCATTGAAGCGGTGAAGTGGTATCAGTTGGCGGCTGAAAAAGGTAACGTCACCGCACCCTTTATTCTGGCTTTGATGTACAGCAAGGGACAGGGATTGGGGCAAGATTATCAAGAGGCGGTGAAGTGGTTTCAGCGTTCAGCAGAACAAGGAAATGAAGCGGCTCAATTCAATCTCGGTTGGATGTATAGGAATGGGCAGGGCGTTGTTCAAGATTATCAAGCGGCAGTTAAATGGTTTAAGTTGGCAGCAGAACAAGGGAATGCGCTAGCACAATGGAATCTGGGATTGATGTTTGACCGTGGTTATGGCGTGACACAAGACTATAAAGAGGCGGTTAAGTGGTATCAGTTAGCTGCCAATCAAGGCAACGCTTCTGCACAATTTAGCTTGGGCTCAATGTATGACATGGGTAAAGGCGTGCAGCAGGATTATGCAGAGAAGTTTAAGTGGTTAAAGCTGGCAGCAGAACAAGGCGATGCGCTTGCACAATCAAATCTTGGGTTGATGTATGAGGCGGGCAAGGGTGTTAATCAAAATTACCAAGAGGCGGTTAAGTGGTACCAACTCGCGGCTGCAAAGGGTATTGCTACAGCACAATCCAATCTAGGCTGGATGTATGCTAAGGGGCAAGGCGTTTCGCAGAACTATATTTTGTCGCACATGTGGTTTGATATTGCGATTTCAGATGCTGAAAGTGACGAACGCGAAGTGTTGATTGTGGTGCGTAACTCAATTGCGGCATTTATGACTGAAAGGCAGATAAAGCAAGCACGAGGACTGGCCAAGAAATGCATCTCTAACAATTTCAAAAGATGCCAGTAAAACCACCCCATCTTAATGATGATTTGTGTGTTGTTTGAGAATCAAGTTATATGATTATAGGGCTTGAGCTATCGGGGACTTGGGCTAGCTTGGCTGTGCAATGAACAGCTAATGAGCAATAAAGATAAACCAAATTACGCCACTCACAACAAAAGCGATTGCGCCGAAAATAAATACTTTTTGTAGAAAATCCATGTTGTTTCCTTATTCAGTTTTACGCGGGGCGGTAGCCATGCGCTGTGGTACGAATTGTCGCGCAAAAAAATAAATATCGCTAGATATTTAAAGTAAGAAGTTTTAAATTTCCCATTCAAAAATTAACAGGAGAGCTACATTTTGAAAAATTATAAACACATGCCACAGTTACTCATATTGGGCATGTTACTTATGGGTTTAAGTATTTCCAGCGCACGTGCGGATGATGAAGATATGCCATCTTTTGTAGTCAATGCCAAATGGAAAGAAGAATGTAGCGGCTGCCACATTGCCTATCCGCCACGCTTTTTATCGGCTCAATCCTGGCGCGCGGTGATGTCGGGTTTGGGTAAGCATTTTGGGAGTGATGCAAGTTTGGATGCGGCTACTACACAAGAAATTACTGCGTTTTTAGAAAAAAATGCCGATCAACGCAAGCGTTCAATGAGCGGCAAGCCGGTTTTGCGTATTAGCGAAATGCGTTGGTTCAAATCTGAGCACGATGAAGTCTCAGCGCGCACTTGGAAGAATCCTAAGGTTAAGAGCCCCGCCAACTGCGGTGCATGTCACACCCAAGCGGATATGGGCGATTTCAGCGAACGTAACGTTAGAATTCCTCGGTAGGTCGCGATGAATAACAAAATATTAATTTGGGATGTGCCAACGCGAGTATTTCATTGGCTATTAGTTGGATCGTTTGCAGGGGCTTACTACACGGCAGATTCCGAGCGGTATCGCGACATTCACGTAATGCTAGGTTATATTTTGTTGGGCTTGATTGCGTTTCGGATATTGTGGGGTTTTTTCGGTACACGTTACGCGCGGTTTAGCTCGTTTATGTTCAAGCCGAGCGAAGTGGTGGCCTACCTAACTGCATTGATTAAACATAAATCCGCCGATTATCTAGGTCACAACCCAGCAGGAAGTGTTGCGATTTGGCTATTGCTATTGCTCGGCATTACCTCTGGCGTAACGGGCGTGATGGCGTTGAAAGACATCGGCGGTGATCTTGTGGTGGAATGGCATGATCTGGTGTCGGAAGGCATGCTGGTCATTGTTGCAGTGCACGTGCTTGGCGTGCTGGTGAGCAGCGTGATGCATCGTGAAAATTTAGTGCGGTCTATGATTACAGGTTTTAAGAAGGGCGAGCAGGATCAGGGTATTCATTATGCTTACGCGTGGCTAGGCGTGGCGATGCTGGCCTCCACGGTTATATATTGGTTAGTGTATTCGGCAAAAGGCTAGTTGCGTATTTGCTGCGTAGTAATAGAAAAGGGGCTGTAATGACAGCCCCTTTTTGCTTAGCGAGCATAAAAATCTGCGTAGCTATTTCATCACAGCTTAAAATTGAAGTCTGTCAGTAAAAGCGTATCACTATGCTTCACACCCAGGGCAACATGGAGGCGAATTTATTTTGTAAGCAAAAGCTTAAGCCAGTGGGACATAAGTTGTTTTAATGTTTCCAAATGCGCAGAAGGTATGGCTGTTTATTTAGTGGAGTATTGCAGAACACCTTGTATTTTTGCAGATAAACAACAGCGAGCAGTTTGAAAATTCACAACTTTAAATCCGCCTTAGAATGGAATAATTCTGTAAAATCAAAGCCGCGCGCCAATCAAGACGCGCTTCTTAACTTCAATGGCGATACCTTATGAAAATTCACGAATATCAGGGTAAAGAAATTCTCCGTCAATTTGGCGTGCCAACTCCGCGCGGTTTGGCGTGCTTCACCGTTGATGAGGCGGTGGCTGCGGCGCAGCAGTTAGGTGGCAGTGTATGGGTGGTGAAGGCGCAGATTCATGCGGGCGGTCGTGGCAAAGGCGGCGGGGTGAAGGTAGTACGTTCGCCGGAAGAGGTGAAGCGCACCGCGCAGCAGATTCTCGGTATGCATTTGGTTACCCATCAAACGGGTAAGGACGGTCAAGTGGTGCGCCGTTTGTTGATTGAAGAAGGTATGCAAATCACTCAAGAATTTTATTTGGGTATGGTGGTGGATCGCAGTTCGCAGCGTGTGGTGTTGTTAGCATCGAGCGAAGGTGGGATGGAAATCGAGGAGGTGGCGAAACATCATCCTGAAAAAATTCATAAGCTGCGGATTGATCCCGCAGCGGGTTTGTTAGCGACTGAGGCCGCGCAAATTGCGAAAAAAATCGGCATTCCTGATGCAGCCATTACGGAAGCGGTGATGGTGCTGCAAGGCTTGTATCGCACCTTTGTCGAGAAGGATGCGATGCTGGCGGAAATCAATCCGCTGGTGTTGACTGCCGACAATCATGTCATCGCACTGGATGCCAAATTCAATTTTGATAGTAATGCGCTGTATCGTCATCCTGAAATTGTTGCGTATCGCGATTTGGATGAAGAAGATCCTGCTGAAATTGAAGCTTCGAAATTTGATCTTAGCTATATCTCCCTCGATGGTGATATAGGCTGCTTGGTGAATGGTGCAGGTTTGGCGATGGCGACCATGGACATCATTAAATTGTATGGCGGCAGTCCCGCGAATTTTCTGGATGTGGGTGGCGGCGCAACCACGGAGAAAGTCACAGAGGCGTTCAAGCTGATGCTGAAAAATCCTAATATCAAAGCGATACTCGTGAATATTTTTGGCGGCATCATGAAATGTGATGTGATCGCTGAAGGTGTGGTGGCTGCGGCTCGCGAAGTAAGTTTGAGCGTGCCGCTGGTAGTGCGCTTGGAAGGCACCAATGTGGATTTGGGTAAAAAAATTCTAGCTGAATCCGGCTTGCCGATTATTTCCGGCAGCGATATGGCGGATGCGGCAGAGAAAGTTGTTGCTGCAGCGAGGAGCAAATAATGTCGATACTCATCAATAAAAATACTCGCGTCATGACACAAGGTATGACGGGCAAAGTGGGGCAATTCCACACGCAAAACTGCATTGCCTATGCGAACGGAAAAAATTGTTTTGTTGCTGGCGTTACGCCAAAAAAAGGCGGGCAAAATTTTGAGGGTGTGCCGATTTACAACAGTGTCTTAGAAGCCAAACAACAAACAGGCGCAACCGTATCGGTGATTTATGTGCCGCCTCCTTATGCCGCAGCAGCGATTGATGAAGCCGTCGAAGCGGATTTGGATCTGGTGATTTGCATCACCGAGGGAATTCCCGTGCATGACATGCTGCGTACTCGCTACAAAATGGCGGGGAAACGTACGGTGTTAATCGGGCCAAATTGCCCGGGTTTGATTACGCCAGATGAAATTAAAATCGGCATCATGCCCGGACACATTCATCGAAAAGGACGCATCGGCGTGGTGTCACGTTCCGGTACGCTCACATATGAAGCGGTTGGGCAGCTCACTGCGCTTGGCTTGGGGCAGTCTTCTTGCGTGGGTATTGGGGGCGATCCTATCAATGGTTTGAAGCATCTCGATGTGATGAAGTTGTTCAACGACGATGCGGAAACCGATGCCGTCATTATGGTCGGCGAGATTGGCGGCAGCGACGAAGAGGAATGCGCACGCTGGATTAAAGACAATATGAAAAAGCCTGTCGTCGGCTTTATTGCAGGCATCACTGCTCCACCAGGCAAACGTATGGGGCACGCAGGGGCAATTATTTCCGGTGGTCAAGGTGGTGCGGATGACAAGCTGGCGGTGATGGAAGAATGCGGCATACACATTACGCGTAACCCTGCTGAAATGGGACGTGTGATGCAAAAGTTATTAAAGGGTTAGTTTTATGCTGGAGATGTTAGCTACAGGTCAGTTTTGGATAGATGTTTGCAAGATCATCATGATTGATCTGCTGTTGAGCGGCGACAACGCGGTGGTGATTGCGTTGGCATGTCGTAATTTGCCAGCCGAGCAACGTAAGAAAGGCATTTTGTTCGGCGTGGGTGGTGCGATAGTCCTGCGCATCGTGCTGACATTTTTTGCGGTCAGCTTGCTCGCATTGCCTTACTTGAAACTGGTTGGTGCGCTGTTGTTGTTGTGGATAGGTGTTAAGCTGATTTTGCCGGAAGACGAACACAGTGAAGATAACATCAAGGCGGATACGCGGCTGTTTGGCGCGGTAAAAACCATCATCATTGCGGATTTTGTGATGAGCTTGGATAACGTGCTGGGAGTGGCTGCGGCGGCGAAAGGCAATATGCCTTTGCTAGTGTTTGGTTTGCTCATTAGCATTCCGTTGATTGCATGGAGTAGCCAGTTGGTGTTGAAATTGATTGATCGCTTCCCTTACATTATTTATGCGGGAGGCGCGTTGCTTGGCTATGTGGCGGGTGAGATGTTGGTCAGCGAGGCCTTGTTCGCGCCGCTAATTGAAACGCAACATTATTTGCACTGGTTAGTTCCCGTGTGTGGCGCAGTGTTGGTGTTGGTTATGGGTAAATGGTTATCGGCGCGCAAAGCGGTTGAGAGTGTGGCGGTTAATCTGGTGGATGAGGCAGTCAATGCAAAGTCGAATATCAAGGGTTAAGGAGCGAAGATGAAAATACTGATTCCTTTGGATGGTTCGGACAACGCTAATCGCGCGCTGGAATTTGTTATTTCCAACATTGTCACGTTGAAAGAAACCCCGCAGATTTTGCTGCTGAATGTGCAATGGAAAGTGGCGGTGGGCAATGTTAAGTTATTCATCAACCAACAGACCATCGAAGATTATTATCGTGAACATGGCATGGAAGCGTTACAGTACGCTCGTGCCACTTTGGATGCCGCCAACTTGCCTTATCACTATCACATTAGCGTGGGAACGCCTGCTGAAGCGATCGTGCAATATGCCCATGAGCAAGGTGTCGGGCAGATTGTGATGAGTAAGCAAGGACATAGCGATTTGCAGGCGATGTTGCTTGGCTCAGTGGTGAGTAAGGTTTTGCACCTTGCTGAATGCCCTGTGTTACTGGTTAAATAAGCGAATTAGCTTATGGTAAGCTTTGATTCACTAGTTGAGATGGCTACACAGTTAGCTGTATAGGAATAGCAAATGGGTGTTTTAACTGCACTGGAAATAGTAAGCCAAACTCATTCTGGGATGGTGCGTTCGCACAACGAAGACAGTGTGGGCTTTGAATCTGCTTGCGGTTTGGTGGTGTTGGCTGATGGCATGGGCGGATACAATGCAGGTGAGGTTGCCAGCGGGATTGCGGTGTCGGTGGTGAACGCAGAAATCAGCCCGCGCTTGCAAACTGCCAATGCTATTGATTGCGATGAGGTGAGTGGCGAAGAGCTTGCGGTGTTGCTATTGCGCGATAGTATCCAGAAAGCTAATTTATCCATTTTTCACGCTGCACATAGCAAGCCGCAATATGCGGGCATGGGTACGACGATAGTCTCAGGGGTGTTTTACGATAACCGTGTCGCGGTTGCACATGTGGGCGATTCACGCCTGTATCGTTTGCGTGGTGATGCGTTGGAAATTGTTACGCGCGATCATTCTTTGTTGCAAGAGCAGATAGATGCAGGTGTGATTACGGTTGCAGATGCACGCTCATCCCAAAATAAAAATTTGGTCACGCGTGCTGTCGGGATTGATGCCAAAGTAACTGCCGAAATTCATGTGCATGATGTGTTGATTGGCGATATTTACTTATTCTGCTCAGACGGCTTAAATGACATGGTCGAGGATGACGATATACAGTCCGTCCTGTATGCCATGCAGGGCAACCTTCCGTTAGCGGCTGAGCAGTTGGTGCAGATGGCAAACGACAATGGTGGTCGTGACAATATCTCGGTAATATTGGTCAAAGTGAAAGCTGATTTTGCAACCCCGCGTAGTTGGTTGGCGAAATTATTAGGCTATTTTAAGTAAGCAAAATTTGCGACAGGGTTAGAAATTATGGCTGCAAAACTGGTACTCATTATTAACGGCGCGCCTGCCAAAGAATATCCGCTGACCAAAGAGCGCATGACCATCGGGCGAAAAACGCATAACGATATTGTGATCGATAACTTGGCGGTGAGCGGTGAACACGCCGCGATTGTCACGATTTTGCACGACTCATTTCTTGAGGATTTGGATAGTACGAACGGCTTGGAAGTGAATGGCGCGCGCTCTAAAAAACATTTTCTGCAAAACAATGATGTGATCGAAATCGGCAAACATAAGCTGAAGTACGTAAACGATCAGATTACGCAAATGACTTCTGAGGAGTTTGAGCGGACGATGGTGGTGCGCTCTTCATATAATCAACCCGCCCAAAGTGCAGTGAAACCCGTGCAGCCAGCCAGCATGAGCGTGACGCAAACCAAGCTGGGTCAGATGTTGGAAGAGGAAGGGCAAGCCACAGGTCGATATATGGCACAACCTGCTCCGATACCAAATCCACCGCCCGCAAGCGTGTCGCCTGTTGTGGCGGAAACTACTCAGGCTGTTGCAGCGATCGTAATGCCTGTGACTGCGACTTCAACTTCAACTTTAGGACGGTCTGCCACCGTGCAAATTTTGTCTGGTGCCAATGCGGGCAAAGAGCTTGATTTGGTTAAAAGCCTCACTACTTTGGGTAAGCCAGGTGTGCAAGTAGCGGTGTTGACTCGTCGCCCCCATGGATTTTTTATCACGCATGTAGAGGGCGAAAAATTTCCTTCAGTCAATGGTCAAGCCTTGGGAAATCAAGCGCGCCAGCTTAATGACCATGATGTAATTGAGTTGGCGGGGATTAAAATGGAATTTTATTTTAAAGCGTAGCCTTCATAAAATATATTACAAACCTGCTCAATCATAGTAAACCCGCGTGAAGAAAAACGCAAAACTGATTGGGATAGGATTGTTGTTCGTGCTGCTCTTTGTTGGTAATGCCGCACAGTTATACAAGCTGAGTTTCGTCGATCAGCTTTCTGACATTCTTTATGATTACCGCTTGCAATGGACAATGCCACGCACTGTGGATGAGCGCATTGTCATTCTTGATATTGATGAAAAAAGCCTCAAAGAAGAAGGGCGTTGGCCGTGGAGTCGCGACCGTTTAGCCTTGTTGATGGATAAGTTATTCGATCAATACGGCGTACTAGTGGTGGGTTTTGACGTGGTGTTTGCCGAGAAAGATCAAAGCTCTGGTCTGCAAGTGTTGCAGAAGCTAGGGCAAAATCAGCTTAAAGATGACGTTGGATTTCAAGCTGCTCTCGCAAAAATTAGCCAGCAACTTGAATACGATAAGCTGTTCGCCAGCAAAATTAAAGATCGCAAAGTAGTGCTGGGCTATTTTCTAACCGACCAACAAGCGCAGAATGCTGCGGGCATGTTGCCCGCGCCGATTTCCCCTACTGGCACATTCAAAAATCATTCTGTGGCGTTTACCAACTTTAATGGCTATGGCGCGAATCTACCAGAGTTGCAACAAGCAGCGGCGAGTGCTGGTCACATTAACCCAATTATTGATGGCGACGGAGAGGTGCGCCGCGTGCCGATGTTGGAGGAATATAACGGCGCGCAATATGAATCCCTGTCACTTGCCATGGTGCGAACTTTATTCGACCAACCCAAAATTCAAGCGGGTTTTGCACAAGGTGAAGGCAATGAGTACGCAAATTTGGAATGGTTGGAGCTGGTGCAGGGAAGTCGCGTATTAAAAATCCCTGTTGATGAAAACGTAGCAACTTTAGTTCCATATCGTGGTGAGCAAGGCAGCTTTCGTTATATTTCCCTAACCGATGTATTACATAACCGAGTAAATGTTGCACAACTTAAAGATAAAATTATTTTAGTCGGCACAACTGCATTGGGTTTGCAAGATATGCGGAATACGCCAGTTGGGGGAGCATTTCCCGGAGTGGAAGTTCACGCCAATTTGATAGCCGGCATACTCGACCAAAATTTGAAACATCAACCGAAATACATGTTGGGTGTTGAAGTGCTGTGGTTGTTCTTGATTGGAGTTACTTTGAGTTTTGGGCTGCCGATGATGAGCCCGTTGGTGGCGGTGTTCATCGCGGTTGCGACATTCGCCATTAGCTTCGGGCTCAGTATTGCGCTGTGGCAACACAGCGATATCTATCTATCTATTGCCAATAGTTTGGTGATGGTTACGTTGCTGTTTGTGTTGAATATGTCTTACGGTTACTTTTTCGTCACGCGCACTAAGCGACAAATTACCGAGCGATTTAGAAATTACGTGCCGTTCGAGTTGGTCGATGAGATTAGCCAACATCCTGAGCAATTGTTGTCGATGGAAGGTGAAAGCCGCGAGATGACGATTTTATTTTCCGATGTGCGCGGATTTACGACTATCTCTGAAGGGCTAGACCCCAAAGTATTAAGCCAGTTGATGAACGAATTCCTTACCCCGCTTTCTCGCGTAATTTCAAAGCATGAGGGTAAGGTTGATAAATACATCGGTGATTGTGTCATGGCGTTTTGGGGTGCGCCTAAACCTCAGCCTAATCATGCGCGTAATGCTATATTGGCGGGCATAGAGATGCAGAAAACCTTGCGGGAATTGCAGCCGAACTTTAAAGCCAAAGGCTGGCCGGAAATTCATGTCGGTGTGGGCATCAATAGTGGTCGCGTAAGTGTCGGTAATATGGGTTCGGAAGTGCGCGTGGCTTACACGGTAATGGGTGATGCGGTGAATCTTGCCTCGCGTTTGGAAAGCATTACCAAGCAATACGGCGTGGGCATTATCGTGGGTGAAAATACGCGTCATGCCGTGCCTGATTTTGTTTATCGCGAACTTGACCAGGTGCGGGTAGTAGGTAAAGATAAGCCCGTGGCGATTTATGAGCCGATAGGTCTGGTGGGTGAGGTCAGCACAGCGTTGCAAGATGAAGTGAATTTGTTTCACGAAGCACTGCGTCTGTACCGAGCGCAACAATGGAATCAAGCAGAAAAGCAATTGTTGGTACTGCAGCGCATGTCGCCGAATACCGCGTTGTATAAAATTTATCTGGAACGTGTAACGCATTTTCGTAACGAGCCACCCGCAAAGGATTGGGATGGCGTGTTTGCATTTAAGAGTAAATAATAAAGATAAAAGATTATGAAGCTAAGGGTATTAGGATGCAGTGGTGGAATCGGTGGTAATCAACGCACCACCTCCTTTGTGTTGGATCACGACATTCTGATTGATGCCGGAACAGGTGTCGGTGAACTCAGCCTCGCCGAGATGAGTGCGATTGATCATATATTTATTACCCACTCCCATTTGGATCATATTGCCTGCTTACCCATGATGATCGACAGCGTGTGGTTGATGCGTGATCAACCGATAACCATTTACGCGACCGATGAAACCCAAGCTATCCTCAAACAGCATATTTTCAATTGGAAAATTTGGCCTGACTTTAGTGCGATACCCAATGCGCAAACACCCGCCATGCGTTACCAAACGATACAACTCGGAATTCCGGTTGAATTGAATGGCCGCAAGATTACTGCTGTGCCGGCTAATCATGTGGTGCCGGCTGTGGGCTATCATCTGGATAGCGGCAAGGCAAGTTTGGTATTTACGGGTGATACCACCAGTAACGATGCGCTTTGGAATGTGGTGAATAAAATTGAAAATCTGCGCTATTTGATTATCGAAGCGGCATTTGCCAATCACGAAAAGGAATTAGCGGTACTGTCTAAACATTTCTGTCCCGACTTGCTCGCAACAGAAATGACTAAATTTAAGCATCAGGCGGACATATATATCACTCATCTCAAGCCGGATGAATTGGAATTAACCATGCGGGAAATCGAGCAATGCTTGCCCGATAGGCAGCCCAAGATGCTGCTGAATAATCATGTATTTGAGTTTTAATAAGATGGCTGGCAACGTAAGGCAAAGGAGTAAGCAATGAGCGTCGCAACGAATCCTGGGGATATTACTCAGCGTATTGAGTTCACTAAAAATCTCAATCATGTCATCAACCGCATCCATGCGACTGGGAACGTTGATGAGATTATGTTGGACGTGAGTAAAGATATTTGCGCACTATTTAACGCTGATAGGCTCACTATTTATGTCGTGGGCGATGACAAAGTTTCTCTGGTGTCCAAAGTTAAAACTGGACTCAACTCTTTCAAAGATTTGAAATTGCCGATTGCCGAACAAAGTATTGCTGGGTATTCAGCGTTGAATAAAAAGCTGCTGAACATCAAAGATGTTTACGATGAAAAAGAACTGAAAGATCACGGTCCACACTTACGCTTTTTGCAAGAGGTAGACAAGCGTACGGGATACCGTACCAAACAAATGTTGGTTGCACCGATTATGGATGGAGCGAGCGGTGATCTGCTCGGCATCATTCAAGTCATTAACAATAAAGCGGGGGTACCATTTTTTGCTTCCGTCGAAGAAGGTGTGCAAGAATTGTCGCAAACAATGGCGGTCGCATTCCGTCAACGTCAACAAACTGTCGCGATTAAAACCAAATACGATTATCTGGTTGCTGATGGGGTGATGACAGCGGCGGAATTTGAATTGGCAACTCGTACGGCGCGACGCAAAGGCGTTGACCTTGAAGAAGTGTTGATTGATGAGTTTCAAATCAATGTTGCCGCATTGGGTAGCGCGCTATCCAAGTTCTTTGGTGTGGCGTATGAGCCGCATAAACCAGATCGCATCAAGCCTACCGATTTGTTGCGGAATTTGCGTCGTGAATACGTTGAGAGTGGTCATTGGATTCCAATTGAAGAAACACAAGAAGGACTGGTGATTTTAACGACTGACCCAGATCGCATTCAGTCTTCGCGAGTAGTCAATAATATATTCCCAAAAAACAAGTTGGTTTACAGGGTTTGCTCGCAACGTGAGTTTGTTCAATGTTTGGATGCATTTTATTCGGGTAAGTCTTCGGCTGATGCGACGGGTGCTTTCCCCGCTGCAGATGAATCATCGATGGATGATTTGTTGTCTACTTTGGGTGGTGATGAAGAAGAGAGTGGTAGTCTAACTCAAGAAGATGTCAGTGCGGCTGCAGATAACGAGTTAGTCAAGTTAGTAAATAAAATTATTGTC
>CANFCA010000007.1 GCA_947445045.1 Gallionellaceae bacterium | reverse complement strand
GCTCAATCCCGCCGTTATTTGCCTTAGTGACATAATCAGGCAGCCAATCTTTGCCCAACAAATGCTTGGCCATTTCAACCACGATGTAATCGGTGATTGTGCCAGCATCGTCGTTATAGCGACTTAATCCTTGTTGGCAAGCCGGACAAGAGGTCAGCACTTTAATCTCACCCGTAAATCCATCGGCACGCAGCGCATCTGCACCCGTTTTCATTTCAGCTTCTTTGCGAAAGCGCACTTGGGTCGCGATTTGTGGGGTGGCAACACCAAACGTGCCTGATTCTCCACAGCAGCGTTCGTTGAGTTTTACTTCTGTGCCCATCAGCGTTTGCACTACGTCCATAGACTTATACGTTTTCATTGGTGTGTGGCATGGCTCGTGATACATGTAGCGCGTGCCTTCCACGCCAGCCAGCTTCACATTTTTTTCCAGAAGATATTCATGAATGTCGAGCAAGCGGCAGCCGGGGAAAATCTTTTCAAATTGATATTTTTGTAGCTGATCCATGCACGTACCGCACGACACAATCACCGTTTTGATGTCGAGATAGTTCAGTGTATTTGCCACGCGGTGAAACAGCACGCGATTGTCGGTGGTGATCTGCGTGGCCTTGTCTTTTAAGCCTGATGCGTTTTGCGGATAGCCACAACACAAATAACCCGGCGGCAATACCGTCGTCGCGCCCGTCTCATACAACATCGCTTGCGTAGCTAAACCGACTTGCCCAAATAAACGCTCCGAACCGCAACCCGGAAAATAAAATACCGCTTCTGAATCTTCGCTGGCGATACGTGGATTGCGAATAATAGGCACGACGTTGTTATCTTCAATATCCAGCAAGGCGCGTGAGGTTTTCTTCGGCAAGTTGCCCGGCATGGGCTTGTTGATGAAGTGAATCACTTGCGCTTTGATCGGCGCACGCCCCACGGTTGCAGGCGGACGTTTGAGTTGCGCATCCAGCAAACCAAAACGCTTCGCCACTTTATGCACCACGCGCTGCAATTTATAGCTCCATTCGATGGTTACTTTGCGCATCAGCTTGATGGTGAACGGGTCGCTAGTATTCAGATACGCCATCGAAATCGCGCTGACCGCATTGAATTTTTTCTTGCCTTGCTTGCGTAAAAAACTACGCATCGCCATCGATACTTCGCCGAAGTCAATGTTGACCGGGCAAGGGTTCAAACACTTGTGGCACACCGTGCAGTGGTCGGCGACATCGTTGAATTCATCGAAGTGTTGTATAGAGATGCCGCGCCGCGTTTGCTCTTCATACAAAAACGCTTCGATGAGCAAGGACGTGCCAAGGATTTTATTGCGCGGCGAATACAGCAAGTTGGCGCGCGGCACATGGGTTGCGCACACCGGTTTGCATTTGCCGCAGCGCAAACAATCTTTAATCGAATCGGAGATTTGTCCCAGCTCACTTTTTTCCAGAATCAAGCTTTCCAATTCCATCAAATTAAAGCTGGGTGTGTAGGCGCGCTCTAAGTTGCCGCCATTCAGCAGCTTGCCTTTGTTGAAGCGACCTTCGGGATCAACTTTGAGTTTGTAATCGGCGAACGCAGTGATTTCATGCGGCTCAAGAAAATCAAACTTGGTGATGCCGATGCCATGCTCACCGGAAATTACGCCACCCAGATCTTTCGCTAACTGCATGATGCGATCCACTGCGGCGTTGGCTTGTTGCAGCATCGCATAATCGTCCGAGTTAACAGGAATGTTGGTATGCACATTGCCGTCGCCAGCGTGCATGTGCAAAGCAACAAACACGCGACTCTTCAGTATCTTTTGATGAATGCTTTGACAGTGCTCGAGGACGGGTTGGTACGTGCTACCGCTAAAGATTTGGCGGAGTGGATCGCGCAATTCGCGTTTCCATGAAGCGCGGAGTTGGTGGCGTTGCACCGCGTCGAAAACCGAAACCCCCCTCAGCCCCCCTTTGTCAGGTAGTAGGCCAAACTCCTCCCTTGACAAGGGGAGGTTGGGAGGGGTTTGCGAAAGCGGCGCATCCAAATTATCACGCAACCATTCCCACCGTCCGCGAACTCCCGCCAACAACTGTTTCGCTTCTTGCTGCCGTGAACCCAGCAATTCCGCGTCACCCAACTGTGCATCGTCTTGGTAATGCAGTGGCAATTCACCTGCAAAAAATTCATCAAGGGAGTCTAAAAATTTCAGTTTGTTGTGCAGCGACAATTCGATGTTGATGCGCTCGACACCGTCACAATAGTCGCCCATGCGCGGCAGTGGAATCACTACGTCTTCATTGATTTTGAAGGCGTTGGTGTGTTTGGCGATCGCGGCGGTGCGCGCTCTATCCAGCCAGAATTTCTTACGTGCTTCAGCGGATACAGCGATGAATCCTTCACCGCTGCGTAGGTTAGCGAGACGCACGATTTCGGAAGCTGTTGACGCAGCGGCATCGGCATCGTCACTCACCACATCTGCGACTAGCACCATCTTGGGACGTGTGCCGCGCTTGGATTTGGTGGCGTAGCCAACTGCTTTCAAATAGCGTTCGTCCAGATGTTCCAGTCCCGCCAAATATACATTGGGCGTTGCGCCATTGCGTTTATCAAACAGTGCGGTGATTTCCACAATCGCTGGCACGGCTTCCCGTACTTGACCAAAAAATTCCAAGCACACGGTGCGCGTATGAGTATGAGCGCGATGGAGTACAAAGCGCGCCGAGGTGATAATGCCGTCGCAGCCTTCCTTTTGGATGCCGGGCAAGCCGGACAAAAATTTATCGGTGACATCTTTGCCCAAGCCTGCTTTACGGAATGCGCTGCCAGCGATAGTTAAAATTTCCGGTGCGCCATGTGCGGTTTTTCCATCCCCTTCAAAACGGCTGATGCGGAAGCTTGCTGAAGGCACGTCATGTATTTTGCCGAGATTGTGGTCGATGCGTTCAATCTCCATCCACAAACCATCTGGCGTAACCATGCGCCACGAGACCAAGTTATCCAGCGCAGTGCCCCATAACACAGCCTTCTTGCCGCCTGCATTCATCGCCACGTTGCCGCCGATACACGAGGCATCGGCAGAAGTGGGATCTACTGCGAACACTAAATTATTTTTCTCTGCTGCCTCCATCACGCGCCGCGTAACCACCCCTGCACCGCAATGAATGGTCGCTACAGGCTGCGCTACACCCGCCAATTGCATGGGTTCTACGGCAGATAACATTTCGAGTTTTTCGGTATTGATAACGGCGGAAAATTTATCCAGCGGCACAGCGCCGCCCGTATAACCGGTGCCACCACCTCGCGGAATGATGGTGAGCTTGAGTTCGATGCAAGCGCGCACCAGTGCGGCGATTTCAAATTCGGTATCAGGATTCAATACCACGAACGGATATTCCACGCGCCAGTCAGTTGCATCGGTTACATGTGAAACTCGTGCTAAGCCGTCGAACTGAATGTTGTCTTTGCGCGTGATGCGACTCAACACTTTGAGTACGCGTTTGCGCAGCGCGATGGTTTGTTCAAATTCGGCAGCGAATTGATCGACCGCTGCGTGGGTTAAATCCAGCAAGCGTTTAACCGCTGCATTACTTTGACGACGCTCTTCAATGCTATGCAAACGATGGCGTAGCGCGCCGATTAATGCGTTGCGCCGTTTGGCGTTGCCGAGCAAGTCATCTTGCAAATACGGGTTGCGTGACACCACCCAAATGTCACCTAACACCTCATACAACATTTGCGCCGAACGTCCGGTACGGCGTTCTTCGCGCAAGGTGTTGATGATATCCCACGCTTCGCTGCCGAGAATGCGAATGACAATTTCGCGGTCTGAAAACGACGTGTAGTTATAGGGGATTTCGCGTAAACGTGCGGTCATGGTGTTCCTTATCGAAGGCGCGCATTTTATATGGAGTGTGCAGACTTGTCTGCGCTTTAAAAGCACGCCTTGATATCGCGGTACGTCAAATATGCATAACTACTTCATGCGGGTTGGCTAAAAACAAAGCTAAGCCGATTTGGATTGGTAGCGCAAAGCACTTTTTACTGTTAGATTATAGGTAAGGAATAACTCGCAACCCCTCAAGTAAAAGGGGAATAATTAATCAAATAGGGACGCAATATCCAACTTCATAGGCAAACATGATGCGCAACAATATATTGCTAACACTAGTGCTGTTCCAGCTTGGTTTGTTGACTTCCTGCATTGCTAACGCCGATGATTATCAATTGGGGCAAGGTTTGCAGGTAGGCAATTACAGCCTCTCAGGTTATACCAACCTTGAAGTGATAGATCGCTTTGGTTCCCCGTCGCGGCTGGATGTGGATGACCTCAGTTTGTTCGCCAGTGGTCGCGTTAACCAGTGGGTAAATCCTTTTACTGAACTTGAGTTAGCCAGTCATACCCTGATACGCCAAGGTGGTGGCGCGGTAGAAGGTGACTTTATTGTTGAGCGTTTTTATAACGACGTGAAATTATCTGAGTCTGATATTTTGCGCGTTGGCAAAATACTCACCCCATTGGGTGAGTGGAATGTGGTTCATGCTGCACCGTTAGTACCGATTATTACTCGCCCCTATGCTGCTATTAGGGGTTTTGACGCATATCTGAGTGGCATCAATTGGATGCATAATTCAGCCGATGGTGCAATGCCCGATGTGCAGTTGTATTGGCAGCCGGATAACGAATGGTTTAAGCGACCCGTTACGCAAACTATACGCAATTTCCACAATGTCATTGGCGGACACATTAACAAATCAATGGGCATGAAAGACAAGTTCGGTGCATCTTTCCAGCATGGTCAACTGATTGAAACAGGAGAAATGTTCACACTGTTTGGACTCGATGCTAGTCAATCTTTTGGTAAGCTGACATTGCAAAGCGAAGCCATTACCGCAAAATTTTCTGGCACGGCGGCACGTGCGCATGATGCTGAATCAGGACTGTTTGCCCTAGCGGATTACGCCATCACACAGCAATGGCATGGCATTGTAGAGGGCGAGTATTATCAAGACCATACTAAAACACCTTCTTCACGCAGCACGATGTTGGCCGTGAACTACAAGCCTAGTAGTGTGCCAGTGGTTTGGAAACTTGAATATATTCATCAAGCAGGTGCGCCAGCCTCTATTGCCACCATCCTCACGGGTTTAAAAGGATCACTTTCATTTTTCTTCTAAAAACTATGCGTGCTTTATTTCTCACTTTGAGTTTGCTATGGGCTACGTCTAGCGTTGCAGGCGGCTTATTGGTGATTGCCTCGCCGCAAGTACCTGTCGAGAAAATTTCCCTCACTCAATTGGCTGACATTTACGCGCTGAAAAAAACGCAGTGGTCGAATCAAGTGCCGATGGTGCCGGTTAATCGTGAGGCAAGCAGCGATGCACGCGATAGTTTTTCGGACACGGTGTTTAAAATGTCTTCGCAAGAGTTATCAGAGTTTTGGAATAAATTGCGTTTTGAAGGCAAGCATCCGCCGCTCACGCAAATTTCAGATCATGCTGTTATCGGCTTTGTGCGTAGTGTGCCTGGCGCAATTGGCTATGTCAGTGCCGACGAGATGCCGAGCGGGGTCAAAATTTTATTGCGCCTTCCATGACAGCATCACCTCAATCTACGCTGGTTATCCTGCGAAATTGGTTCGGTCAAACAATTGCTCGCAAACTTCTGCTGGCATTCTTTTTGGTATTTATTGTGACCTATTTGGTCACTGCTATCGTGGTTCAGTCTGCAGTTCGCAGTGCCGTTACGGATGCTGAATTAGTCAATTTGTCACAGTTGGCACAACTTAAATTAGGCAGTTTTAATTCAAGGTTTGACGCGTTAGCTATCGACTTGAAGGCTTGGGCTAAGCTGGATGTGATGAATGATCTGGCTTCGGGTGACTTGGATCAACGAGTGAAGAACACCTTGGTTAATCTAAAGAAAGATTATGGACTGCATGGCGACATTTATGCATTTGATACGGCAGGCCATTTGATTGCTGCTAGTGAGGATCAAAAAAGAACCGCGATGCTACCCAATGCTTGGAAAACGCAAGGAGCTTTACGATTTATCAATAAGCATACGGATCCATTCGATGGGGATGATGTCATCGCAATGGTTACGCCAATTCAAGCTTCTTTTGCCGAAAGCTATTCATTGGGTACGCTGGTCATGGCGTATCATTGGAGTGCGGTGAGTGATGCGTTGCCGGAAAAAACGCTGCTGTTGCTGCACCAGGATGCCGACATGGTTACGCCAATCATACCAACTGGGGCTGATATGGCATCACACCGCGAGTCAATAGATTTACTAGCCGCAGGTGCTAATACGGATGCCGTATCTAACGAGTTGTCAGGTTCAATGCGGGATGTGAGCGCGGCAAAAAGATCGCTGAGTGACTTGGCCAATACAAGTGGTTTGCAAAAAGTGGGAGGTACGTCTTACTTAGTTAACAGTGCATTGCAAGACTCAGGCATGTTGGCGGGCTGGGAAGTGGTCATGTTGCGTGAGCCAGCTGCAGTCCTTCAAACCGCACATCAGGTTGATTTTAAATTGGCGATTTTGGGTTTGATTCTGTCCTTCCCCTTGTTTTTCGGTATTCGTTGGTTATCTGGTTTGCTTACCTTGCCTTTGCGGCAGCTGGCTGGATTTGTTGCGGTGGTTACCGATGCAAAAGATTTGTCGAGGCGCTTAGATATTCGTACCGATGATGAAATCGGTAAATTAGCTAAAGACTTTAATCAAATGGCTGCCAGATTGGAAAGTGGTTCAAAAGCCCATCGTATCGCGGAGACGCGTTTGCGAGCCACTATTGATAACGCCTTGGATGCTGTGGTGCAGATGAATGCAAAAGGCATCGTAATGGGCTGGAACGAACAAGCGGTTGAGGTGTTTGGCTGGACGCGTGAAGAGGCGATTGGTCGGCTGTTGTATGAATTGGTCATTCCAGACAAGTACCGAGAAGAGTATTTTGCAAGAATTCAGAAGGCTTTGATTCATGGGGCGACTGAAATACTTTCAAATCGAGTTGAGCAAATTAGTATGCACCGTGATGGCCATGAGTTTCATGCCGAATGGGCAATCACCACCATCGAGGTGGAGGGTCATTATGAACTCAGCGCTTTCATTCGAGACATCACGCACAAAAAAGAATCCGAAGAGTTGATTTGGAAGCAGGCGAATTTTGACAAGGTAACGGGTTTGCCCAATCGCCACATGTTTCATAATCGATTGGATCAGGAAATTAAAAAGGCACATCGCGATAATACACAGATGGCTTTGTTGTTTATTGACCTCGATCATTTTAAAGAAGTGAACGACACCCTAGGTCATGATATGGGTGATCTGTTGTTGGTGGAGGCGGCGCACCGATTAAATCAATGTGTGCGCGAAACAGATTCTGTGGCTCGCTTGGGTGGAGATGAATTCACAGTCATCTTGCTGAGCGTTGAAGATATTAAAAGCGTTGAGCGAATCGTACAGTTAATTCTTAAATCATTGGCTGAGCCGTTTAAACTTGGCGATGAAGTGGCCTACATTTCCGCCAGTATCGGTATCACTTTGTATCCGAGTGATGCGACCAATGTTGAAGATATGCTTAAGAGTGCAGATCAAGCAATGTATGTTTCTAAGAATCTCGGACGTAATCAATCCAGTTACTACACGGCTGCGTTGCAAGCTGATGCGCAACAACGGAGATTGCTGATTAACGATTTAAGGCAAGCTTTGGCGGCCAATCAATTCGTGTTGTATTTTCAGCCGATTGTCGATGTAGTAACAGGCCAAATTTTTAAGGCGGAGGCACTGCTACGTTGGCAACATCCAACGCGTGGAATCGTGCTTCCTATGGAATTTATTTCGCTGGCTGAAGAGACTGGGCTCATCAATGAAATAGGGGATTGGGTATTCAAGGAATCAGCAAAAAACGCGAAGCGCTGGAGCCAACAATTTTCATCTGAGTTTCAAGTCAGTGTAAACATGTCACCCGTACAATTTTTATCGGTGGAACATTCGTGCGATGTTTGGAATAGTTACCTGCAAGAGATCGATCTTGCTGGGCAAAATATTGTCATTGAGATTACAGAAGGCTTGCTGCTAAAGCTATCGACAAAAGTGACTGAGAAGTTACTTAAGTTTCGTGATGCGGGCATCCAAGTGGCGATTGATGATTTTGGTACGGGATATTCGTCACTTGCATACCTTAATAAATTTGATATTGATTACCTTAAAATTGACAAATCGTTTGTTGAGAATATTGAAACTCAAGCGAATGACCGAGCATTATCCGAAGCGATTGTCGTCATGGCACACAAGCTGGGATTGAAGATAATTGCTGAAGGCGTTGAAACCGAAGCGCAGCAAAAATTTCTTAAAGAAGCAGGCTGTGACTTTATGCAAGGTTACTTGTTCTCCGAGCCAATGACAGTTGATGCGTTTGAAGCGATGCTCAATGCGTCTGCATTGGAAGTGGTTTAGGATAGATTCGCAATGCTTAATATCTTTACACTAGATCAGGGTCATCTGGTTAAAATTTCCACGCAGGACATCACGACGCGCCAGCCGATTTGGATAGATGCCATTGCACCTAGTGCGACCGAGCGCGATTGGATAAATCAATCCTTTTCATTTTCCTTGCCGCAACCTGAGCACTTGCGAGACATAGAAGCCAGCGCACGATTCTATGAAGAGCATGGCGAACTACATTTGCGTTCGGATTTTTTACTGAGTGAAGAAAGTGGTTCACGTAGCGTCATCGTGGCTTTTGTGCTGGCAAATAATATTTTATTCAGCGTACATGATGAAGATTTGCCCGTATTCCAAATGTTTCGTCAACATGCGGCAGGACATCCAGAACCTATCCAAAATAGCTTGGATGTGTTGATCGATTTATATGGCTCAGATATTGAGTTTTCTGCGGATGCGTTGGAGGAAGTTTATGCGGATTTAGGCAGCGTCAGTAGTACGGTGCTGATGCCGGCATTGGGCGATAAAAAGGCCGCTGTCGTGTTGGCTCAAGTGGCGCAAAGTGAGCATTTAAATGGCCGCATCCGCCGTAATTTAATGGACACTCGTCGCGCGATTTCATTTTTAATGCGCAGTATGCGGCTCAGTCCCAATCAACTGGAAGAAGCGCGACAAGCCATGCAAGACATTGATTCATTGGATGGGCATACGGCTTTTTTATTCGAAAAGATTAATTTTTTGATGAATACAACTGTCGGATTTATCAGCATCAATCAAAATAAGATTGTGCGCCTATTCTCAGTTGCCTCAGTGGGGCTATTGCCCCCGACTCTAATCGCGTCGATATACGGCATGAATTTTAAATTTATGCCTGAGCTTGAATGGCAATATGGTTATTTGTTTGCATTGATATTGATGGTGGCATCGGTGACCATACCATTCTGGATATTTCAACGCAAAGGTTGGCTAAAGTAAACCTTCATCCACGAAATTCACGAACGTATCCCGCTGTCTTATTTCGTGGACATCTTCTTTTAGGAAAATTCTATGCAGCAAATCAATTCAGAGCTCAATCATTATCAGCGCATCGGCGGCGAAGAAAAAGTTCGCGCCTTAGTTGCGCGCTTTTATCAATTGATGGATGAATTGCCGGAAGCTTATGGGATACGTAAGTTACACGCAGCAGATTTGCAGTCAGCGCAAGAAAAGTTGTTTAAATTTTTATCTGGTTGGATGGGTGGGCCGCAGCTTTTTATCGAGCAATACGGTCACCCGATGTTACGTCGCCGTCATCTGCCTTTTGTAATTAGTGGCAGTGAGCGCGATCAATGGATGTTGTGCATGAATCAAGCACTGAGCGAAGTGGTGCCTGACACAACCTTGCGTCAAGAATTGTCGGATGCATTTGCCAAGGTGGCGCATCACATGCGCAATCAGGCTGACTAAAACTCACACCATCGTCAAAATAATTTCCCCTGACATACCGCCCTGCTCAATTAAACGATGCGCTTGTTGCACTTCGGCGAACGGTAAGGCGTAAGAAACCAATACCCCGATCTTTCCGTCCTCGATGAGTTTTGTACAGTGTTCGAGTATTTTGCGCTGTCGAATGCGTTCATCATGCTGCTTCATTACCTGAGGAGTGAGCATCAACTCATAGCACAGAGACAGGTTGCGTAGCCGTGCTAATTGCATATCGGCTGCGGTAAGTGGCGTGACAAGCAAGCTGACGATTTTGCCGCCGACACGCACGGCATTTAATGAGCGTAAAAATGTCTCGCCACCGACTGTGTCGAATACCACATCAACGCCTTTGCCATCCGTCCACTCCAACACCTCTTGCACGAAATCTTGTTCTTTGTAGTTGATGATTTTTTCTGCATCGAGGCCTTGCGCCAGCCCCGCCTTCTTTTCGGTACTCACTGTAACGGCAATGCGTGCGCCGAGGTGGTGAGCCAGCTGCACCGCGATGTGACCTACACCACCTGCCGCCGCGTGTATCAAAATGGTTTGCCCCGCTTGCAAATTAACGCGTTCCACTAAGGCTTCATACGCTGTAAGCAGCACCAAAGGTATGGCTGCGCCATCCTGCAAGCTAACATTGGCGGGCATGCCGCACAGTATTCTTCGTGAACTGTGGTGAATTCCGCATAGCAACCAGGCTCATCACTCAGACCGCCATTATTGAAATACACGGTATCACCAATTTTAAAGCGCGTGACTGCGCTGCCAACTTTTTCTACCATCCCTGCGCCATCACAACCTAAAATCGCAGCCAACTTGTCGGGATAGTAAACAGGCTTGGCTCGTAGTTTTGTATCAAGCGGGTTCACGCCAGCCGCAGCGAGTTTGATGCGCAATTGATGAGGTGAGCGCAGTTCAGGTTTGTCAATATCGTACAGTGCCAATACATCAGGGTCGCCGGAGCAGGTCATTAGAATGGCTTTCATGGCTTTATTTCCGCTTTTGCCGCTGAGGGTTTAGTTGTTCAACATGTTAAACTGACAACATTAAATTAGCGAGGTTGTGTTCATGTCGGGGAATACTTTAGGCACATTGTTTACCGTCTCGTCGTTTGGCGAATCACACGGCGCGGCAATAGGTTGCGTGGTGGATGGCTGCCCCCCTGGAATGGCGTTGTGCGAAGCTGATATTCAACATGAATTGGATAGACGCAAACCAGGCACGTCGCGTCACGTGACGCAACGTCGCGAATCCGACACTGTGGAAATTCTTTCGGGTGTGTATGAAGGCAAAACCACAGGCACGCCGATTGCGCTATTGATACGCAATGAAGATCAGCGCAGTAAAGATTACGGCAACATCGCGGACACGTTCCGTCCGGGTCACGCCGATTACACTTACACACAAAAGTACGGTTTCCGCGATCACCGTGGTGGTGGACGTTCTTCAGCACGGGAAACGGCAGTTCGCGTTGCAGCGGGGGCGATAGCTAAGAAGTGGTTAAGTGAACGTTATGGCGTGGTAATACGCGGTTTTCTTTCGCAACTTGGCGAAGTGGAAATGCCTTTTAAAAGTTGGGATGGCGTGAATGACAACCCGTTTTTTTCCGCAGACCCTAGCGTCGTTGAGCAACTCGAAAATTATATGGATGTACTACGCAAATCTGGCGATTCGATCGGTGCAAAATTGACTGTGGTTGCTGAGAATGTACCGGTCGGTTGGGGTGAGCCTGTATATGACCGCCTCGACGCGGAAATCGCTTATGCGCTGATGGGCATCAACGCAGCAAAGGGCGTAGAGATTGGTGTTGGCTTTAATTGTGTGACACAGCGCGGCAGCGAACATGGTGACGAAATGACACCGCAAGGATTTTTAACGAACAACGCGGGCGGCATCCTCGGCGGTATTTCCACGGGGCAAGACATTGTTGCGCATCTGGCAATCAAGCCGACTTCCAGCATCCGCTTGCCACGCCGCTCAATAAATAAAGCAGGTGAAGCGGTAGTAGTTTCTACTGAAGGCCGCCATGATCCTTGCGTCGGCATCCGCGCCACGCCGATCGCGGAAGCGATGCTGGCTTTGGTTTTGATAGATCATGCGCTGCGTCATCGCGCGCAAAATGCCGATGTGGTTTGTTCGACACCAAAAATTGCAGGTAAGGTTTCGTAAGCGTAATCTTCGTAACAACTTAAAATTCAGGAGGCAATGTGCTACGACTAAAAGAATCTCTGTTTGGAGTTTTAGCGCTTGCTTGTGTAAGTATTTTTGTTGCGGGTTGCGTGCAGCGTGGTGAGACACCAGATGGCTATGAGCATGATGACGATTGTCAATTCTGTCATACGCGAGGGAGTGCCAATGGCTTGAAGGAATTTGGCCATATTTATAACAACGAAGCGGGACATCATCCAGTAGACGTGAAGTACCCAATCAACGCAAAGTTTGGGGAAGATTTTAATATGCCCACTGGTCGCAAAGGAGACATGGCAT
>CANFCA010000006.1 GCA_947445045.1 Gallionellaceae bacterium | reverse complement strand
CCTGCCGATGCTAAGCGCGATTTGATGGCGCGCGCATGGCGTTCTTCATTGGTAGAAGACATGTTGAGTCGGGTGAGTGATGCATCGCGTCCGGATGGTCTCATGCCAGAATTTGGTTTGACTGGATCGGGCAAAGATCGTGGCTATCATTTGTCTGATGCGCAAGCGCAAGCGATTTTGGAATTGCGTTTGCAGCGTTTGACAGGGTTGGAGCAAGATAAGATCGTTGGCGAATATCGTGAGGTGATGGACAAGATTACTGACTTGCTGGACATCTTGGCAAAACCAGCGCGTGTGACGCAAATCATCCACGATGAGTTGGTGGCAGTGAAAGCGCAATTTGGCGACAAGCGCCGCAGCGAAATCATTACCCACACGCAAGACATGAGCATGGAAGACTTGATCGCACCGGAAGATGTGGTGGTCACGTTATCGCATGGCGGTTATATGAAGGCGCAGAAGCTAGAAGAATATCGAGCACAAAAACGCGGTGGTCGCGGCAAGCAAGCAACAGCGACTAAGGAAGATGATTTCATCGACAACTTGTTTATCGCAAATACGCACAATTTCATTCTGTGCTTTTCAAATTTAGGTCGGGTGCATTGGCTCAAAGTATACGAAGTGCCGCAAGGCAGTCGCATCTCACGTGGCAAGCCGATTGTGAATTTGTTGCAACTGGAAAACGGCGAAAAAATTAACGCGATTTTGCCAGTCGCGGAATTTGTTGAAGATAAATTTGTGTTCTTCGCTACCTCTAACGGCACCGTGAAGAAAACTTCATTGATTGATTTCTCACGTCCGATGAAACGGGGCATTATCGCCATCAATTTGGACGAAGGCGATTTCTTAATTGGCGTTGCAGTCACCGATGGTAAGCATGATGTAATGTTGTTCTCCAATGGTGGTAAAGCAGTGCGCTTTGATGAAAACGATGTGCGCGCAACCGGTCGTGCATCGCGCGGTGTACGCGGTATGAAGTTGGCAGCCAAGCAAAGTGTTATCTCATTATTGGTCGCAGAAAACGAACAGCAAAGCGTGCTAACTGCAACCGAAAATGGTTTTGGTAAACGCAGCCCTATCGCTGAATACACCCGCCATGGACGCGGTACGCAAGGCATGATTGCGATTAAGACTTCGGCGCGTAATGGCACTGTGGTTGCCGCAACATTGGTCAATGCCGATGACGAAATCATGTTGATTGGCACGAGTGGTGTGTTGATTCGTACGCGTGTGAAAGAAATACGCGAAATGGGTCGCACGGCACAGGGCGTGACGTTGATGAATATGGAAAAAGGCGAGAAGTTGGCTGGATTGAGCCGCATCGCTGAGCCGGAAGAAGAGGTTAGCGAAGAGTAAAAGCGTCCACAGATTACACAGATTGACGCGGATTAAAAAACAACATCAAAATAATTTGTGTGAATCTGCGAAATCTGCGGATGAGGAATTGAGATTTTAATTTTTGGAGAGTAATTGAAATGACGATTTATAACTTCAGCGCGGGACCGGCAGTATTGCCTAAGGAAGTGTTGCAACAAGCGCAGGCAGAAATGCTGGACTGGCATGGCAGTGGCATGTCGGTGATGGAAATGTCCCATCGCGGCAAGGAATATATGGGCATTCAGGCGCAAGCCGAAGCCGATTTGCGCGAGTTGATGGGCATCCCCGCCAATTACAAAGTGCTGTTTTTGCAAGGGGGTGCGAGCCAACAATTCGCTATGGTTCCGATGAATCTGTTGCGTGGCAAAAATTCAGCCGATTATTTGAACACGGGAGAGTGGTCGAAAAAAGCCATCAGCGAAGCCAAAAAATTCGGCAAGGTGAATGTGGTTGCAGATAGTGCCGATAAGAATTTTTCTTACGTGCCGGATTTTGCGACTTGGAAATGTGATGCGAATGCCGCTTACTTGCACATCACACCTAACGAGACGATAGGTGGTGTGGAGTTTGATTGGTTACCTAATTGTGGTGATGTACCGTTGGTGGCTGACATGTCTTCTAACATTTTGTCGCGCAAGATTGATGTATCTAAGGTCGGTTTGATTTATGCAGGTGCGCAAAAAAATATCGGACCTGCAGGTTTGACCATCGTCATCGTGCGTGAAGATTTGATTGGACAAGTGGTTGCGGGAACTCCCACCATGCTGGATTACAAGACGCACGCGGAAAATGATTCGATGTACAACACGCCACCGACATTTGGTATCTATGTTGCGGGACTGGTATTCCAAATGTTGAAACGCAATGGTGGCATTGCGGCGATGGAAGCTAACAATATCACCAAAGCAAATCTGCTCTATGCGGCCATCGATAGCAGCAATGGATTTTATAACTGCCCCGTAGCAAAAACGAATCGTTCACGTATGAACGTGCCGTTCACCTTGAAGGACGCGAATTTAGATGGCGACTTTGTAAAGCAAGCTGATGCGCGTGGATTGTTGCAACTCAAGGGACACCGCTCGGTGGGAGGTATGCGCGCTTCAATTTATAACGCGATGCCGTTAGCGGGTGTGCAAGCATTGGTTGCGTTCATGGCTGAATTTGCCAAAAAGAACGGATAAAAAATGGCAACTCCTTACCGCATTCTCACGCTGAACAAAATTTCTGCTCAAGGGCTGAAACGTTTCCCAGCCAATGCATATCTGGTCGGCAATGACATTGCTGAACCTGACGCAATTTTGGTGCGCTCGCAAGTGATGCATGACATGGTGATTCCTGCCAGCGTCAAAGCTATTGCGCGTGCGGGTGCAGGAACGAATAATGTGCCGGTAAAGAAAATGAGCGAGCGCGGTGTACCAGTTTTCAATGCGGCAGGCGCGAATGCCAATGCGGTGAAAGAGTTGGTTATTTTGGGAATGTTGTTGGCGGCGCGTAATGTTGTACCTGCGCTCAACTTTACCGCAGGCTTGCAAGGTGATGATGCTGCGCTGCATAAGCTAGTTGAAGAGGGTAAAAAAAATTACGCGGGCATTGAGTTACGTTGTCGTACATTGGGCATTATCGGTTTAGGTGCGATTGGTCGTTTGGTTGCCGATACCGCGCTGGGCTTGGGTATGAGCGTATATGGCTATGATCCAGAGATCACGGTTGAAGCGGCGTGGAGCTTGTCTGCACAAGTGAAAAAGGCGCATAGCGTTGAAGAGCTGCTCAAGCATAGTGATTTCGTCACGCTGCATGTTCCCTTGCTAGATGCAACGCGCGGTTTGATTAACGCGCAGCGTGTGCAAGCGATGAAGCAGGGCAGTGTGCTGCTGAATTTTTCTCGCGATGCCATCGTGGATACCGATGCGGTGTTGGCGAGTTTGCAGAGCAAACATTTGCTCAGTTATGTGTGCGATTTTCCTGCGCAGAAATTGCAGGGTCAGCCAAATGTTGTGACGCTGCCACATCTCGGCGCATCGACTGAAGAGGCGGAAGAGAATTGCGCGGTGATGGTGGTCGATCAAGTTCGCGAGTATTTGAAGCATGGCAATATCACGAATACGGTGAATTTCCCTAGCTTGGTCATGCCGCGCGAATCGGCATTCCGCATTGCGATTGCGAATAGCAACGTGCCGAATATGTTGGGGCAAATTTCTACCACGCTGGCCGCGGCAGGCATCAACATTCACAACATGATGAATAAATCACGCGGTGAAATGGCCTATACCTTGGTGGATACCGACAGCCAAACACCTGCTGCGTTGATTGCGCAGTTGGCAGCCATTCCGGGTGTGTTGATGGTTCGCGACTTACCCTTTCCTGATGTAGTGTAGATAGATAATGAGCGAGCAATTAAAGCAGTTGCGTGAGCAAATCGATGGCTTGGATGACCAGTTGTTGAAACTGGTTAATCAGCGCGCGGGATTGGCGCAACAGATTGGGCATCTCAAAGAAGATGGCACAGTGTTGCGCCCAGAGCGTGAGGCGCAAGTGTTACTTCGTCTGCAATCCAACAATAACGGACCCTTGAGCAATGCTGCGGTGACGCAGTTATTCACTGAAGTGATGTCGCAGTGCCGCGCATTAGAAGCGAAAATGTCGGTTGCATATCTCGGTCCGATGGGTACCTACACCGAGGAAGCTGCTATCAAGCGCTTTGGTCAGGCGGCAGAACGATTTGCCGTGACCTCTATCGATGAAGTGTTTCGCGGAGTGGAATCAGGCAGAGTGAATTTTGGCGTTGTACCAGTGGAAAATTCCACCGAAGGCGCGGTGGGTCGCACGCTGGATTTACTGCCGAGCAGCCAATTAAAAATTTGCGGTGAAGTGTCACTGCCTATCCATCATTGCTTGTTGATTAAGCCGGGTGCTTTATTTGACGGGCGTATCCGCGAGGTGGTTGCGCATCCTCAAGCACTCGCGCAATGTCAAAATTGGCTGAATGTAAACTTTCCGCACATCGCACGTATTCCTGTTTCAAGTAACGCGGAAGGCGCGCAACTTGCCGCGAATGATCCTACCAAAGCCGCCATTGCTGGCGAGCAAGCCGCAGTGTTGTTTGGCTTGGATATTTGGGCGCACAGCATCGAGGATGATCCACGCAACACCACGCGCTTTTTGGTGATTGGCAATCAGGAAGTCGCGCCATCAGGTCGCGATAAAACTTCGCTGGTGATGGCAACGACCAATCGTCCGGGGGCGGTGCATGATTTGCTCACACCGTTCGCCAACAATAATGTGAGCCTCACCAAACTGGAATCACGCCCCAGCCGTGCAGGCATGTGGGAATACGTGTTCTACGTTGACATCGAAGGTCATCAAACCGACGCGAAAGTGGCTGCCGCACTTCAGGAGTTGAAGCAAGCAACCGCCTTTGTAAAAGTTCTAGGTTCTTATCCAGTTGCAGTTTAGTGCTGCAACATCTACTTAATTTTCATTATGAACTATTCAGAATTAGCACCTGACTACATCCGCGCGATTGCGCCCTATCAGCCCGGAAAGCCTATTTCAGAATTGGAACGTGAGCTTGGTATCACGGGTATCGTGAAGTTGGCTTCCAATGAAAATCCTTTAGGCGCGAGTACCAAGGCGATTGCGGCGGCGCGTGCGGCGTTGGGCGACATTAGTTTGTATCCTGACGGCAATGGCTTTGCTTTGAAAGATGCTCTGGTGCAACGTTACGGCGTGGCAATCAATCAAGTTTTTTTGGGCAACGGCTCTAACGATTTATTGGAATTGGCTGCGCGTGCTTTTTTGACGGTGGGCGATAAAGCTGTCTATTCGGATCATGCTTTCGCCGTATATCCTTTGGCGACGCAAGCGGTAGGCGCAATCGGTATCAGTGTTGCCGCCAAAGATTTTGGTCACGATTTGGACGCGATGCGTGTTGCTGCAATTGAACATCAGGCAAAAATAATTTTCGTCGCCAACCCGAATAATCCAACAGGCACATTTTTATCGGGTGATGCGCTACTAGCATTTTTGCGTGCGTTACCGCAAAACATTTTGGTGGTGTTGGACGAGGCTTATAACGAGTATCTGCCTGTAGAAAAACGTTATGACAGCGTTGCATGGCTTAAAGAATTTCCTAATCTGATTATCTCGCGCACCTTCTCCAAGGCTTATGGCTTGGCCTCGTTGCGCGTGGGTTATGCTTTGGGTCACGCGCAGGTGATGGATATGCTCAACCGCGTGCGTCAACCGTTTAACGTCAACAGCGTGGCACAAGCTGCGGCAGTGGCCGCATTGCAGGACGCGGATTTTGTACAGCAAACGTTTGCCTTGAATCAGCGCGGCATGCAACAAATCACTGATGGTTTGAGTAAGTTGAAATTGGATTACATTCCGTCTTTTGGAAATTTTGTGAGTTTCAAAATTGCGGATGCGATGCGCGTGTATCGTCGCTTGTTGGAGTTGGGCGTGATCGTGCGTCCGATAGCCAATTACGCGATGACGGACTATTTGCGCGTGAGCATTGGTTTAGAAGTTGAAAATGAAAAATTTTTGTCTGCGTTAAAGCAGATACTTGGAGAGGTAGCATGATTATCGTAATGGGAAGAGATGTCACTGACGAGCAAATTGGCGCAGTTGTCAAAAAGTTGGAAGCAAATGGGCTCAAAGCCAACATTTCACGGGGCATAGAGCGCACTGTGATAGGAGCGATTGGCGACGAACGTCCGTTGACTGAGGAAATGTTCACGCCGCTACCAGGCGTGGAGTCAGCGATGCACATTGCCAAGCAATACAAAATTGTGTCGCGTGAATCACACAAAGAAAATACCGTCATTGACATCAGCGGCATTCCACTCGGCGGCAATCAAATTCAAGTCATCGGCGGGCCTTGTTCGGTAGAGACGCAAGAGCAAATGGATTTGTCTGCGCAGTTTGTTTACGAAGCCGGATGTCGATTGATGCGTGGTGGCGCATTCAAACCCCGCACCAGTCCGTATGCCTTTCAGGGTAAGGGTGTGGAAGGACTGACTATGTTTCGTCAGGCTGCCAGCAAATACAAGTTGCCGATTGTCACCGAGTTAATGGACATCCGTATGCTGGATACCTTTATGGAACACGATGTCGATGTGATTCAAATCGGCACACGCAACATGCAGAATTTTGATTTACTTAAAGAAGTCGGGCGCATCAACAAGCCAGTGATTTTGAAGCGTGGTATGGCTGCAACCATCTCCGAATGGCTGATGGCGGCTGAATACATTGCGGCGGGTGGCAATCACAACATCATCTTCTGCGAACGAGGTATTCGTACTTTTGAAACTTACTATCGCAATGTGCTGGATGTCACCGCGATTCCTGTATTGAAAAAAGAAACGCACTTGCCGGTGATTGTGGATCCATCACATGCGGGTGGTAAAGCGTGGATGGTCGCGGCGTTATCACAAGCAGCAATTGCGGCGGGCGCGGATGGTTTATTGGTTGAAATGCACCCTAACCCTTGTGAAGCTTGGTGCGATGCCGATCAGGCTTTAACTCCGCAAGAATTGAAAACTCTGATGGGTACGCTGGGTGGCATTGCTAAGGCGATAGGGCGCACGCTGTAGGTTCGACATGAACGAGCAAGAGCGTAAGGTGATGATACAGGCGACGTTCAACACCGTCGCCGAAGGTTATGATAATCATGCGCTGAGATATTTTGCTGATAGCGCGAAACATCTCGCCGACTTCTTGAATTTGCAGGGCAATGAACACTTGCTTGATGTGGCGACGGGGACAGGCAGTAATGCGCTGCTACTGGCGCAGCATCTTCCTTCTGGACACGTCACAGGCATTGATTTTTCAGCGGGAATGCTCCAACAGGCGCGTGCCAAAGCCGAGCTTGCTGCTATACACAATGTGGGTTTCGTTGAGATGGATATGCAGCAATTATCCTTCTCGGATAATGCGTTCGATGTGGCGACGTGTGCTTTCGGAATTTTCTTTGTGGAAGATATGGAAGGACAGTTGAAGCATATTGCCAGCAAAGTGAAGGCTGGCGGCAAGGTTGCCGTTACTTGCTTTTATGACAACGCATTTTTGCCTTTGATTGAGTTATTTTTTCAACGCATTGCACAATTCGGCATTGAGAGACCACCTCTCGCGTGGAAGCGGATTTCGACAGAAGAAAAATTAAGCGCGTTGTTTCAAGCTGCAAGTCTCAGCGAGATTAAAGTTCAGCGAAAGAATGTTGGTTATTACTTGAATAGCGCAAATGAATGGTGGGACTTGATTTGGTACGCGGGCTTTAGAGCGTTGGTCAATCAACTGTCTCAGCAACAACTAGAAAAATTCAAAGCAGAACACTTGGCAGAAATTCAGTCGCTTGCTACAACAGAAGGCATTTGGTTGGATGTTGAAGTGCTGTATGCGATTGGTATTAAAACGTCTTAGTTTAGTAGGATTAAAATGCCTACTCATACAAGGAGAATGTCATGCGATTAACTTATGCGCCACTTAAATTAACCAATCTCTTTAACCGTCAAAGCGTAGAGGTCAGCGCCCTAGTGGATACGGGGGCAACATTTATGTGCGTTTCGGAAGAGGTGGCTTTGCAACTCGGTTTTGACATTAGTGAGGTGAGCCAGCAGGTGGTCACCTTGGCGGATGGACATCAACGCAAAGTACCTAAAATTGCGCCTATCGAGATTAGGTTTGGTAATCGCAGCTACGTTACTGAAGCCGTTGTGTTGGGTGATGAATCGTTATTGGGGGTTATCCCGATGGAGGCGATGGATTTGATAGTTGACCCGCGCCAACAGATTTTAATTGCGAATCCGCAGCATTCTAATTATCCCGTTGCTTTGGCAAAGTAAGTCTGTTGATATAGTCATGTGAAAGGAGTGCCGCATGTTACAAACTATTGAAGTTGAAATTGATGCGAGTGGGCATATTCACCCGCTTGAGCCACTTTATTTTACGCCTTTTGGTCGAGCGTATTTGACTTTGTTGCCCGCTGTGGCAGCGTCAAATGCAAATCAATCAGCATCGGGGAGCGCGGCGCAGGCGTTGAAATTATTGACCTCTCTGCGTTTTGCTAAACGACCTGTTGCTGACTTGGACGAAGTTCAGCAGCGTATTAACAACCTGCGTAATGAGTGATCAGCTTGATATGGAGTCAACTCCACACTTCAAAAAAATCGTAATTTTCGGCGTTGGACTCATCGGGGGGGCGTTTGCATTGGCATTGCGTAAAGCCAATGCAGTCGGTGAAGTGGTGGGCTTTGGACGTAGCTTAGAGACGTTGCAACAAGCGCAACAACTTGCCATCATTGACCGCATCGGGCAAGACATTGCGGCAGAAGTGTGCGATGCAGATTTTATTTTGTTGGCAACGCCTGTTGGTCAAATGGCGGAGCTGATGGCGCGTATTGCACCGCATCTTGGATCACACACACTCATCACCGATGGCGGGAGTACTAAGGGTGACGTGGTGCGCGAGGTGTACGTTCAACTCGGCTCTAAGGCGGCGCAATTCGTTCCCGCGCATCCTATTGCGGGAGCAGAGCAGAGTGGCGCGGCGGCGGCGCGTGCCGATTTGTATGTGGGTAAGAAAGTGGTGCTTACGCCGCTGCCAGAAAATAGTACCGATGCCATAGCGCGTGTGCGCCAGGCTTGGGAATTATGTGGTGCTGTGGTGAGTGAATTAACGCCCGCTCAACACGATGAAATCTTCGCAGCGGTGAGTCATTTGCCGCATCTGCTTTCGTTCGCGTTGGTGCATGATCTCGCGCAACGAGATAATCGAGACCAGCTGCTATCCTTTGCTGCCAGTGGCTTTCGTGACTTCACCCGTATTGCGGCAAGCTCTCCCGAAATGTGGCGCGACATCTGCCTTGCCAACCGCGACGCGCTGCTGCATGAATTGTTGCAATACGCGAATGAATTGCACGGGCTGTTTCAAGCCTTGGAACAACGCGATGCAGATAAGCTGGAGCAGGCTTTCCGCTCTGCTCGCGAAGTGCGCTCTGCTTGGACTGAAAAATAATGACTCAAATTTCAACTAGGCAATGGTGGTATTTGATTATTGCCGTTGCCGTAATCTGGTTTTCCAACCTCGAATATCGCATTCTGATTAAACCCGACGAAGGCCGTTACGCCGAGATCCCGCGCGAGATGGTGGCGAGTGGTGATTGGACAACACCGCGTCTCAACGACATCAAGTATTTTGAAAAGCCGCCGCTGCAATACTGGGCGACTGCGGTTGCGTATGAAGTATTTGGCGAACACCAATGGACATCGCGTTTGTGGGCTGGGCTAACAGGCTTCTTCGGAATTTTCTTAGTGTGGTTTGCGGGGCTGCGCTTGTTCGGGCGAGAAGCAGCAGCTTACGCCGCCATGATATTGGGCAGCAGCTTGTTGTATGTATTGATCGGGCACATCAATACGTTGGATATGGGCGTGACGTTCTTTATCTCTTTAGGAATTTTTTCTTTCCTTATTGCACAGGGTGAAAGTGAGACAAAATCCCAGCGCAACTGGATGTTGCTCGCTTGGGCAGGCATGGCACTGGCGGTGTTAAGCAAAGGCTTGATGGGAATAATTTTGCCTGGCACAGCCATATTTATCTATTGCATCGCACAGCGGGACTTTTCGGTACTTAAACGCATGCACTGGTTAGCGGGGCTGGCAGTATTTTTCCTTATTACTGCACCGTGGTTCTATTTTGTGATGAAAGCCAATCCAGAATTTTTCGACAAGTTCTTCATCTACGAACATTACACGCGTTTTACTACTAAGCAGCACGGTCGTTACCAACCGTGGTATTACTTCATCCCGATTTTGCTGTCGGGTATGTTGCCCTGGACGCTCTTAATGTTGGATACATTGTGGGGCACATGGCGCGACAATGTGTCACTACTGTCCAAGGTATTCAACCCCGCTCGTTTCCTGCTGATTTGGGCGGTGTTCATCTACTTGTTCTTTACCGCATCTGGTTCCAAATTGCCCTCCTATTTGCTACCAATCTTTCCTGCGTTGGCGTTACTGATGGGTAAGCGCATTGCAGATATGTCTGTGCAAACTTTGCTCAAGCAAATTGTACCTGTGATTTTGTTCGTGATTGCTATAGTGGTACTGGCACTCAACGTTGGCAAACTTGCCGATACCCCGCTGCAAAAAGAGCTGTATCCGCAATACACTCCTTGGCTGATAGTAGCATCATTGGTGTTGTTGGCTGGATTGTTAGCCGGCTTATGGTTGTTGCGTAATGAGCGTAAACAAGTCGCCGTTGCAACATTGGCTTGCAGCTCTTTGTTGTTCGCACAAATCGGTTTGTCTGGCTACAACGTGCTGGCAAGCGAGCGTTCCGCCAAACATATTGCCGCAGCTCTTGCACCGCAGCTCAAAGCAGGCGTGCCGTTTTATTCTGTGCTGGATTACGAGCAGACCCTGCCGTTTTATTTGAAGCGTACCTTTACTTTGGTGCAGTATCAGGACGAAATGGACTTTGGTCTTAATCAAGAACCGCAACGCTGGATTCCAACTGTAGAAGAGTTAGCACCTGTATGGGCGGCGCAAGCAGAAGCCTATGCCATCTTCCCTGCGTATGCTTATCCGCAACTGCAAAAAGTGGGCATGGCCATGCAAATCATTTTTGAAGATAGCCAACATATCGTGGTGAAAAAATATGAATCTAATTAGCTTCGCATTGATTTTCACGGGTGTGATGCTCAACGCTACCGCGCAGATACTGATGAAAGCTGGGACGAATGCCATCGGCTACTTCGATTTCAGTATTGAAAATATTGTTCCGATAGGCTGGAAGCTGGCAACGGAATGGCACATTGTCGCTGCACTATTTTGTTACGCATTGAGCGTGGTGATTTGGATATTAGCTTTGTCTCGTGTGCCGGTCAGTATTGCTTTTCCGATGCTATCGATGGCGTATGTGGTGAATGCTGTCGCAGCCTGGTATTTGTTGGGAGAAGCTTTCAACCCAACTAAGCTGATTGGCATGGGTGTAATTATTCTTGGCGTGATTATTATTTCACGAGCTTAAATAATTGCTCGTTTTCAAAAGTGGAGTCTACGTACAACTTGAAACACACACCCGAATTTTGATTTGACTTTTGAGAACTGATATTACGCCAGCAACAAATACCTACCGAAAAATTCAGAGGAATTACCGGCTTATTAAATCGGATTCCGCGCACTTACAAAAAATGACTAATCGTTTTTACCTGCCTATTATTGGGCTGATACTACTACCGCTCTTTATATTGGCGTATCAATTCGCAATACCTGCCGAAGATGCGGTCATTCTATATGAGTATGCAAAAAACCTAGCTAATAATGGTGTGATTACCTATGGTGGCGCGGGTACACCAATCGAAGGTGCAACAGATTTTCTTTGGATGTTGTGTATTGCTGCGTTCAAACGAATAGGACTCTCTGAGTTTTTTTCAAGCTTGCTACTGAATTTTGTTGGCGTGATGATTTTGATTGCGCTGGTGAAATCAGGGAAGGCAAAATTTATGGTGGTGATTGGCCTACTTACTACCGCATATTTATATTCTTCATTACTTGGTTTTAGTACGGTATTTTTTTCCGCTGTGTATTGCTGGTGTCTTTACTTGGTATTGAATAGGAAATCAGGTCTCTATTTCTCAATCCTAATACTTTGCTTGATAAGGCCAGATGGGGTGGTTTGGGGTGCGGGACTAGTGTTATTCAGTTATTTAACAGCTAAAGAAAAAGTATTGCGTAAAAAAGAAATGCTAGAGTTTGCAAGTTACCTTCTAATTCCTGGCGTAATTTATTTCTTATGGCGAGCTTGGTATTTTTCTGAATGGTTGCCTCTTCCATTTCTAGTCAAAGCTTCAGGGCATAGAGATTTATTTGTTTTTTGGGTTCAATCTTTGGAGGCAGTTGCTATAGCCTTGTTACCAGCATTGTTGACGATATTTTTTGTTCAAAATAGACGATTTTATTTAAGGCGAATAATAGTTTTTTTTGCTTTGCCTTGTTTGTTTTACTCAGCCATGCAACTGGAACAAAACATTGGTAATCGCTTTCTGGCACCGATGTTTTTCGGTTCAATGTTGCTGTTGTCCTACGAAGTAAAATCAATTCCTTTGGTGGTATTCGCTTTCGTATCTGCTTTGCTTTCAGTACCAACAACTATTCCTACAATAAAAGATATTCTGGATTCTGCTGATGAAAATACATACTATATCTCCCGCGAATTAAGTGTGTTAGATGGGAAGAT
>CANFCA010000005.1 GCA_947445045.1 Gallionellaceae bacterium | reverse complement strand
TTGAGCTCATTACGAAGAGACGCTGCAGCAAGATGTGCAAGATGTGCTTGTAAGCTGGCTTGAATTTTTTCTGGTGGCAGTGGCATCAGTTCAAGTTGGGTATGGAGAGCGTCTGTTAACAAATGCGCTAACTCTCTCTCGAATTCAGCTTCAGCACCTTGAACTGTTTCCGGCACAATAACGACCAATTTCCCAGCACTCCAGGCTGCGGCAGGGTGATTGGTTGGATTGCAGCCGATCAGCGACAAGCTGAAGAAGGTACATAGAATTTGCATACATCGGGTTGAGCATCGCATGAAGGGCATTTTGCACGAATTTTCAAAGCGCATCTTGAAATTATCACGCTTAGTTAGGGAGTTGGATTTTTACAGCTATTGATTAAAAGTTGCTGGTAGAATGCGCGCCCCGGAGAGGTGGCAGAGTGGTCGAATGTACCTGACTCGAAATCAGGCGTGCGGTACTCCCGCACCGAGGGTTCGAATCCCTCCCTCTCCGCCAAATGAAAAAGCCCGATACGAAAGTGTCGGGCTTCTTTATTGCTTGTGGCAATAATAGTTCGCTAAGTGCGACACTCCTGTTGACCCATTGTGAGTTTTAAGGCGGTGATATCTTTAATCTCGATAGATTTATTCTGCACGCTGATGATGCCTTCTTTTTGAAACTTTGAGAAAGCGCGGCTTACCGTCTCCAGTTTCAATCCGAGAAAACTACCAATTTCCTCACGTGTCATACGTAAGTGAAATCCGTTTGGTGAATAGCCACGTGAAGCGAAGCGTTGAGACAGATTGAGCAGGAATGTTGCCAGTCGTTCTTCGGCTTTCATGCTACCTAACAGCAGCATAATGCCATGGTCACGCACTATTTCCCGGCTCATGATTTTGTGCAAATGTCGCTGCAGTGAGGGGATGTCGCGGCTTAACTGTTCCAGCCTGCCAAAAGGTATTTCACACACCTCGCTATCTTCTAGTGCAATGGCATCGCAAGTGTGGTGGTCGGTGCTGATGGCATCCATACCGATGATTTCGCCCATCATGTGAAAACCCGTTACTTGTTCGCGTCCATCTTCATGCATAACTTGGGTTTTGAAAAATCCAGTGCGAATTGCATAGAGTGATTGAAAGGATGCGCCAGCCCGGTATAAATATTCGCCACGCAGCTTTGGTTGAGCGCGTTGTACAAGATTGTCTAACTGTTCAAGTTCGGCATCGCTTAAGCCGAAAGGCAAGCAAAGCTCTTGCAAGCTACAAGATGAGCAGGCAGTTTTGAGTTGCGAGAGATGAACCGGAGCAGTCATGTTGTGTAGTTTATTCATGGGTAACGAAATATGACATGGTTGTTGACCTAAATCAAACCGATATGCTTCTTATGCTGGCATAGTCACACCAGCTACTTTATTTGAAATTGGAGAATTTGCATGAACGCAATTAACTTTACCCAGTCGTTAGATGTCGATCTGGATTTGATTCGCAAACTGGACAAGAGTGGACCACGCTACACCTCATATCCTACGGCGGATCGTTTTGTCGAAGCATTTGATGCGGACACTTATAAAAATTGGGTCGCTAAACGTAGTGTTGGTGCGGGTATTCGCCCTTTGTCACTTTATGTGCATATTCCTTTTTGTAATACGCTTTGTTTTTATTGCGGATGCAACAAAATCATTACCAAGGATAAAAGCAAAGCGGAGACTTATCTTGAGTATCTCAAAAAAGAGATTGCCTTGCAAAGTGCGCTGTTCACGGATAACCCCAAAGTAACACAACTTCATTTTGGGGGCGGCACGCCTACCTTTCTAAGCGACGCTCAAATTAGTGATTTGATGGGGACGATACGTCAGCATTTTAAGTTGGTTGAAGATGGTGAATACTCAATTGAGATTGACCCGCGTAAAGTAAATGATGAAACCATTAAATTATTAGGTGAGGTGGGCTTTAATCGCATTAGTTTAGGTGTGCAGGATTTTGACCCGGAAGTGCAGAAGGCAGTGAATCGCATTCAAAGTGAAGAAGAAACCCTGCAGGTCATGAATGCCGCACGTCGCTATGGATTTAAATCAATTAGCATAGATTTGATTTATGGTCTACCCAAGCAAAATATTATCGGCTTTAATCGCACACTGGAACGCATCATTGAAGCCAACCCAGATCGAGTCGCGATTTACAACTACGCTCACCTTCCAACTTTATTCATGCCGCAGCGTCGCATCAATGAAAGTGATTTGCCCTCAGGCGATACAAAACTTCAGCTTATGAGTTTGGCAATTAAGCGTATGACCGAAGCTGGATATGTCTATATCGGAATGGATCACTTTGCTAAGCCCGAAGATGAGCTTGCTGTGGCGCAGCGCCAAGGTCGTTTACATCGTAACTTTCAAGGATACTCCACCCATGCTGATTGTGATTTGGTTGCGTTGGGGGTAACTGCAATTGGCAAGGTGGGGCCGACTTACAGCCAGAATTACCGCACCCTCGAAGAGTATTACGACAGGTTGGATCAAGGGATTTTGCCGATTATGCGTGGGTTGGAATTGACGGCTGACGACCTATTAAGGCGAGATATTATTCAGGCGCTAACTTGCCATTTTGCGCTTTCAAAAGAGGCTTTCGAGGTTGCCTATTTAATAGACTTCGATAATTATTTTGCGGAGGAACTTGAAGAGATTAAAGATTTTGTTGCGCATAAAATGGTTACATTAGAAAAAGACTGGATTACTGTTACACCCAAAGGTCGTTTGCTAATTAGAAATATATGTATGACCTTTGATAAATATTTGCGCGCAGATGTCGAGCGTAAGCGTTATTCAAAGGTGATTTAATTTGCAAAATTGTAACTGTTTGAATTTGTGCCTGCTTAACTGTTTTAACCCGAGTGTTTTGAATGGGAACGAGGAATTTAGCCTATCTGACCCCTTTACGAGACCTTAGTCGGTGTGTCATCATTAGATAGCTTTTTGGTTTGCAATTAAAGCTGCAATAAAGAGAGGTGCTGTTCGTATCAAATTATTTGGTCGATGGCGCTTTATTTTTAACTTAGCTGTGGGGAGGAGATACTTGTGGAAGCAACTAACGCGACACCAGTAAAGTACGATATGGATGTGGTCAGATGGTTTACCATCATGGCTGTAGTCTATGCAGTTGTAGGAACGTTGATCGGTGTGTATGTGGCATCCGAATTGGCGTGGCCGTTTTTGAACTTTGACATCCCTGAAATCACTTTCGGGCGTTTGCGTCCACTGCATACCAATGCGGTGATTTTTGCGTTTGGTGGTTGTGTGTTGATGGCGACAGGTTTTTATATCGTGCAACGCACCTGTGCTACTAAGCTATGGAGCAATTCACTGGCGTGGTTCACCTTTTGGGGTTGGAATCTAATTATCGTCTGTGCGGTAATTACCTTGCCACTAGGTTTGTCAGAAGGCAAGGAATATGCTGAGTTGCCTTGGTGGACGGACATCATGATCGCGGTGATATGGGTGTGTTATGGTTTTAATTACATTATGACCATAGGTATACGCACAACTTCACACATCTACGTGTCGAACTTCTTTACAGTTGGCATGATTGTGATGATCACCTATTTGCACGTGGTGAATAGCTTGGCGATTCCAGTAGATTGGGCGACTTCTTACTCCATCTATTCTGGCGTTCAAGATGCCATGATTCAATGGTGGTGGGGACATAATGCGGTGGGCTTCTACCTGACTGGTGGCTTCCTTGGCATTATGTATTACTTCATTCCTAAGCAATCGCAGCGTCCAGTATTCTCGTATCGTTTGTCAGTGTTGCATTTCTGGACATTGTCTTTCGGATATGTTTGGTTGGGTGCGCACCATTTGCAATACACCGCGTTGCCAGATTGGACCGGCTCTCTGGGTGCGGCTATTTCATTGGCGATGATTATCCCTTCATGGGGTGGTGCGATGAACGGTATGATGACTTTGTCCGGTGCATGGGACAAGTTGCGTACCGATTACATCTTGCGCTTCTTGGTGACAGCGATGGCATTCTATGCAATGTCAACGTTTGACGGCCCAGTGATGGCAATTAAATCAGTTAACTCCTTGTCTCACTACACTGATTGGACGGTAGGTCACGTTCATGCGGGTGCATTGGGCTGGATGGCGATGATTTCTTTTGGCTCGCTTTACCACATGGTTAAAAAGCTATGGAATACAGAAATATATTCTGAAAAGCTGGTCAATATCCATTTCTGGATTGCGTTGATTGGTGCAACAACCTATGTTGTGGCAATGTGGGTTTCCGGCATCATGCAGGGTTTGATGTGGCGTGATTATGATGAGTTCGGTACATTGAGCTATACCTTTGTTGAATCCGTATCCGCTATGCATCCGTACTATGTGATGCGTGCAGTGGGTGGCGCGATTTTCAATCTGGGTACATGGATCATGTTGTACAACGTTGTGATGACGGTTCGTCAGGCAAACGCAGTGCGCGGCGTAAGTGCTGTTGCCGCTAAAGCATAAGGGGAGAGAAAAATGTCTGATCACGATCAAATTTATTCAACCAAACTGCAGGACAAAATCGAGCGTAACACGCTCCTGATGTTTGTACTGACAGCGATTACCGTTGCAATCGGCGGTATCGTTGAAATCGTTCCTTTGTTCTATTTGCCAAATACAGCGATGTGTCAAAATGACCCAACCTGTAACGGTACGTCGCACAAAGACTTGCAGGGTAATGCTATCCCGATGGATAAAATCATCTGGAATCCAGCGACATCCATCCATAAGACTTTGGATGATTGGCAGCCTGGTGATGGTGTTCGTCCATACAAGCCTTTGGAATTGGCTGGTCGCTATGTGTTTATCCGCGAAGGTTGCTTCTTGTGTCACTCGCAGATGATTCGTCCGTTCCGTGATGAGAAAGACCGTTATGGTCACTACTCTATCGCTGAAGAGTCAATGTACGACCATACCTATCAATGGGGTTCTAAGCGCACCGGTCCAGATTTGGCGCGCGTCGGTGGAAAGTACTCTGATGAATGGCATCGCAAGCATCTCAAGTACCCACGTGATGTGGTGCCTGAGTCTGTCATGCCTAACTTCTTCTTCTTGGACAAAGCGCCAGTTGATGCGGTAAAGCTGACTAAGACTATGAAGGTCATGACACAGATGCCGTTTAACCCTGTACCTAAGACTATCTACACGGATGCCGTTATTGCAGGCGCTGCGAAAGAAGTTGAAGGGAAGACAGAGATGGACTCAGTCATCGCTTTCTTGCAGTCCTTGGGAAACCACGTAAAGTTTGAGGAAGGTGTCAACTACCGTGACTAAGCTAATGGACTACCTGCATACAGACTGGGCTGCGATGTCCTCGAATGACTGGCAGGGGGTAATTCTGACCTTGCTGGCATGCGTGGCCATGGTTGTCGTCTATGTGATGGTGTTCAATCCTAAAAACAAGGCTGTATTCGAAGCGCAGAGCGATATCGCTCTGCGCGACGAAAGCGAGTACAACAATTCGGGAGATAAAAAATGAGTGAAAAACATAACTCCGCTGGCGATGTAAAAACCACGGGGCACGTATGGGATGATGATTTAGAGGACTTTACCAATCAGCCGCCAAGATGGTGGATGCTGGGTTTAACTGCTAGTGCACTTTGGGTAGTAGTGTATTGGACAATGTACCCGGCTATCCCGGTTGCGCTTGCAGGTACACATTTTAAGGGTCTAGGTTTGCCAGGGCTGAATTTGCACTTGCCTGGCACTGACCCCAAAGATGATGGTAAGTGGTCCGCTATTAAAGAACTTGCTATTGATCAGCAAGCTTTGGATGAAGTTCGCGGTCCTTATGAAGCCAAGTTGAAAACTATGACACCAGCGGCAATTTTAGCTGATGCGCAGTTGTCTGAGTATGTTTCGCGTTCTGCCAAAGTATTGTTTAGTGACAATTGCGCAGCCTGTCACGGACAAAACGGTGTTGGTACAAAACAGACAAGTGCTAAATTTGCGCAGCGTGAACAAGGTTTGATGGCGCCGATTCTGCTTGATGATGACTGGCTGTATGGTGGCACGATTGACACTATTCATGAAACGATCACTGGTGGTCGTCAAGGGATGATGGTTGCACATAAAGACACTTTGTCCGCTCAGCAAATTGATGATGTTGCACATTATGTCAAGGCGATGAATGAAGAAGGTGGTAAGGAGAATGCTGACAAAGATCCAGCCGTTGCAGCGGGTATGAAAGTATTTGCTGAAAGTGACTGTACAGCTTGTCATGGCCCCGATGCTAAGGGTATGGCAGCGATGGGTTCAGCAAACTTAACCGATAAAATATGGCGTTTTGACGGTTCTTTGGAAGGCATCAAGCAGACCATTACTTACGGTGTGAACTCTGGTGATCCATCGACTCGTGTGGCGATCATGCCTAACTTTACTGCGGCAGGTAAATTGTCTCCAGTTGATATCAAGAAGCTGGCAGTTTATGTGTTCAAGTTTGGTGGTGGTAAAGTTGAAGCGCCAGCACCAGTTGTTGCTGCTGCTCCAGCTGCGGCACCTGCTGCTGCCCCCGCAGCTACTAACTAAAGTCAGTTTGACTGCACGGTGAAAACCGTGCAGTTTCTATAAAAGGAGATTGCAATGAAGCATGATTTTACTTGGTGGATATTTATGGTAGGAACTGCAGGCGCATTTGCAGCTTTTATCGCAGCATTGGTTTTCTTGTTCACCAATGCATTAAAGAAAAAGCGCGGCGACAAATAAGTTTGTGGTCACGAAAAAGGAGGAGGCTAGCCCTCCTCCTTTTTCATTTCGCGGTAATACATAAAGGATATTTTGCATAAGTTTTGCGTCGCGGCAGAGCTTAAGCAGAGCGTTCTTTGAGTAAGTGACCCATTGATATTGGGTAAGGTTAAATCAGGAGAAGTTGATGAATGAGCCAAAACAGAAAAAAAATCCAGAGATAGTTGGTGTTACCAGTATCTACCATGAGCATGAAGAGTGGGCAGTCAATCTTGGTGAAAGTACGGTACACGCAAAGCGAATGCCTGGTCGTTTCCGTACACTAAAATATTTTACGGGCTCACTCTGGCTGTTTTTCTTTTTTGCATCCTATATGCGCTGGGAAGGCAAGCAAGCGATATTGCTGGATGTAAATAATCGTCAGTTCCACTTTTTTGAACTTACAATTCTTCCGCAGGATATTTGGATGGTCTCATTGCTGTTATTGACACTTGCGATGACTTTGTTTGCCGTTACTTCGGTAGCTTCGCGGGTATTCTGCGGATACTTCTGTTTTCAAACAGTGTGGACTGATTTGTTTACGTGGATTGAAGGGAAAATTGAAGGCAATCCGAATCAGCGTCATAAATTAGACGCGGCACCTTGGGATGTGCGAAAAGTTAGTTTGAAAGCAATGAAGCATATTCTCTGGTTAGCGATTGCAGTCTTTACTGGAATTAGTTTTACCGTTTGGTTTGTGGATGCTCATCAGTATTGGCATGATTTACTGCATTTCAATCTATCACTAATGGAATCGGTAACGCTCACAGCTTTTACCTTGGGCACGTATTTCCTTGCTGGTTTTATGCGCGAGCAAGTCTGCATGTGGCTTTGTCCCTATGCCCGCATACAGGCGGTTATGGCGGATTCCCAAACCATATTGCCGACCTATGATGTTAAGCGTGGTGAGCCACGCGGAAGGTTGCGTCGTGGCGCGGAAGCAGAAAGCAATAGTGTTGCGCAGGGTGACTGTATTGATTGTTTCCAATGTGTGCAGGTCTGCCCAACCGGGGTGGATATTCGAGAAGGTCAGCAACTAGGCTGTATCACCTGTGGCTTGTGTCTTGATGCCTGCGATTCGGTGATGGATAAGATTGGTCGTCCGCGTGGATTGATACGATATGCTTCACTTGATGAAATCGAAGGTCGTCCAGTCAAGAAGTTGTATCAACATCCACGGACTTTCGTGTATCTGGCCATATTGTTGGGGGCGCTAGGTGGCGTGGCATATGGTCTGAGCCACTTGGGAGCATTGACTTTACGTGTAGCCCCAGAGCGTCAGCCGCTATACGTTACGATGAGTGATGGTTCGATACAGAATAAATATACCTTTAAAGTTTTGAATAAAACGGCTAATGATTTATTTGTTAATGTGACCGCTGAGCAGGGTGTAAAGGGACAGAAAATAATTGGTGCTGAACAGCCAAAATTGGTAACGCACGGCAGATCTACTTCGTTTACGATTTTCGTCAAAGCACCGTCAGAAAATATTGAAAAAGAAGTTAACCCTATTGAGTTTTATGTGGTGAATGCTGAACATCCAGATATGCTTGCCGAGTACACCACCATGTTCAATGGCCCTAAGCGTTAAACACCATTTCAATATTTAAGGGTTAATTATGATTTCGCAAAAACACAAGCAAGGTTGGCGCAATCCGTGGGTGATTGGATTGCTTTTATTAGTTTTTGCTGGTGTGTTGAGTAATGCGCGGATGGTGTGGAATGTCATGCACTACCCGATGCGTTTACTGGATGATAACTATAGCGTTAAGGCACACAATCAATACGATGCCAAATGGTTGCAACAGCAGGCGGAGCGCTCAACCCTAGGTTGGCAAGCCAAGTTGCGTTCACCTCATCAGCTGCAAAATGATCCTGACGCTTTGCCAAATTCTGTCAGGTTTATTTTGTTGGCGAGTCCTGCAGAATTGCGCTTTGAGTTGAAAGATCGTGATGGCACACCGATTCAGGGAGGCAAGGTCATCATCAATGCCCAGTGGCCAGGGAATCCTGATTTTGATTTTAAGGGCGAATTGTTTGAAACGACACCAGGCAACTACGTGGGGAATTTGAAATTTACCCGGCCTGGCAATTGGGATCTGCTAATCAGGGCTGAACATGATGGTCGGCAATTTGATATGGAACAGAAAGCCTTTCTCGAGATTTCAACTCAGCAGTAGTGGTGCTTTAGATGTCGTATAGTGAGGCTCACTCCTTAGATCACGCGGGCTGTTTTCATTGTGGATTAGGCATCGAGTCAGATGCTGATTTCCATAGCCAGCTTGAAGGTAAAGTTCGCGACTTTTGCTGTTTTGGTTGTCAATCAGTATGTGAAGCAATCTTTCAGGCAGGTCTGCAAGGCTATTACCAACGCACGCCACAAGGCGTGCTGCTTGCCCCGCCACCCCGCCCTCCTAAAGATATTGAGATGTATGATTTGGACGAAGTTCAGCAGGACTTCGTCAATTGTCAGGGCAATATCAGTGATACGCATTTGCTGGTTGAGGGCATACATTGCGCGGCTTGTGTATGGTTGATAGAACGCGGCATGATGCGTATCTCAGGAGTGCATAGAGCCAATGTCAATTTGGCGGGGAAACGTCTGCACATACGTTGGGATAGCCAGCGGGTAAAGTTATCCACGCTTATTGAGGCGATGGCAAAAATTGGTTATGCAGGCGTGCCTTACGACCCAGAAGTTGCTGAAGGGGTGATGAAAAGAACCAACCGAGCATTGTTGTTCCGCTTGTTCTTCGCGGGCTTTGCCATGATGAATCTCACCTTGATCTCAGTCGCACTTTATAGCGGAGCGGATCAAGGTCAGTTCAGGAGCTTCTTCCATTGGATGGGTTGTGCGTTAGCTACGCCCACTTTGCTTTATTCGGCCTTTCCCTTTTACAAAGGGGCATGGGGGGGCTTGCGCAATTGGCGCTTGACTATGGATTTGCCGATTGCAATTGGCCTGTCTGTCACTTACTTGTATTCGTTTTACATCACTGTAATGGGCTCAGCCGGTGAAGTGTATTTTGATACAGTTACTAACTTGACTTTTGTGATTCTGGTAGGGCGATATTTAGAAGGAATGTTCCGTCATCAGGCCGTGTCAGCGACCAATCGATTGATGGATTTGCAGCCACGTGTGGCAACCGTTATGCACGATGGCAATGAGAAGATAACGCCGATCCGAGGTGTTAAGGTGGGTGAGCACGTGCTTATCAAACCTGGCTATAAAGTCCCGGTTGATGGTGTTATTTTAGAGGGGCGCAGCTCGGTGGATGAATCCATGCTGAGTGGTGAATCTGCGCCAGTCAGCAAGTCAGTCGGCATGATGGTTTCTACCGGCACTTTAAATGTGAATGGTGCATTGTTAGTTGAAGTTCGTTCAACCTTACAAAATACCATGTTGGCAAAAATCATACGGTTGGTTGAAGAGGCGCAGACATCAAAAGCTCCTATACAGAGGATTGCGGACATGATTGTGCCGTGGTTTATATTGGTGACGTTGATTTGCGCTTCGTTGACGTTCTGGTTTTGGCATGCCCAGAGTTTTGAAATTGCGTTGATGGCAGCAACATCGGTACTGATTATTACCTGTCCCTGTGCATTGGGTATGGCTACACCCATGTCAATTGCAGTAGCATCAGGCTTAGGTTCTAAGCATGGCATTTTGGTCAAGAATGGCTTGGTGCTGGAAACATTGTCAAAAGTATCGCACTTTGTATTTGATAAAACAGGCACCTTGACTGAGGGAAAAATGAGTGTGGCACAGCTCCGTGTTGCGCAGGGAGACAGTGCTGAGCAGGTACACGCAAGAGCTGCAGCGGTTGAGCGTTATAGTGAGCATAGCGTTGCGCGCGCCATCGTTAATGCTGCAGAAGCGCAGCAATTGCACTATCGGGATTTACCCGTTCAGGTATTTCGCTCTGAGGCAGGATTAGGCGTGACTGCGATAGTCGAAGGAAAAACGATTTTACTGGGCAATGTTGCTTGGCTGGCCCGCCAAGGGGTCACATTAAATAACGAGTTGCAAAATCAAGCGTATGAATTTGAAGCGCAAGCGATGAGTTGTGTGCATTATGCTCAGGAAGGTAAACATATAGGTGTTTTTGCATTGGCAGATCAATTGCGCAGTGATGCGCAGCAGTTGGTGAATGAATTGCGCTCATCCGGCATTGCCATGACTTTGCTGAGTGGTGATCGCAAACCGGTAGCCGAAGCGATCGCGCGTCAACTGGGTGGTATGGAGGTGATTGCTGAAGTAATGCCTCAGGACAAGGATCAAGTGATACAACGCTTGCAAAAAATGGGTGCAGTGGTAGCGATGGTAGGCGATGGGATTAATGATGCTCCTGCTCTGATACGTGCCGATGTGGGGATTGCACTGGGTTCGGGCACGGATGTATCGGTGGAAAGCGCAGACATCGTGCTGATGCATAACGAGCTGAATAAAGTGCGTCAGGCCACGTTGTTGTCTCGCCGTACTTTGCGAACAATTAAACAAAATATAGGCTTGTCGTTCGTGTATAACAGCATCATGGTGCCTCTGGCGATGATGGGTCACGTCACGCCATTGGTGGCAGCGATTACTATGCCAATTAGTTCGCTACTGGTAATAGGTAATGCTGCACGCATACGAAATCTATTTAAGGAATAATTAAGATGGAAGTCATATACAGTCTCATTCCCGGCATGACATTTTTAGGTTTGTTATTCGTCGCGATACTTGTCTGGGTAGTGCGTAAAGGACAATACGAAGATATGGAAGGGAATGCGAGCCGGATATTACTTGATGATGACGAGGATGCTCTGTTGATTAGCCACCCCAAAGAAAAAACGCGCCAAGATAATAATCCTGACGCGCCAAAATAGAAAATATTGGTATCTAGTTTTTTATTTCTTCGCCATTCTTCAATAATGGATCACGCAATTGCTCGAAATTCTTGAGCGCAACGTATTGCAACAAGGGTCTCTCTTTGCCACCCAGCACAACGTCTAAGCCATGTTGAGGATAAAGCCAGTGAACTGCGCCGCTACGAGTTTCCTTGATGCGCATAGCCGGTTCGCCAAAGCGCTTGGAAACAATCGCTTCATCAAGGCTTACGTTCGGCAAGTAAGTCAGGCTAGCAACGGGTGAGTTGCGTACTATTAGCAAATCATCGGCAGTCAAGGTAATGCGTTTGCCGCTGGGTGTGCTGTTGATACGCAGCCCGCGTTCGTACATACCTTGAAGCTTTTCAGGGGCAACCGCAACCGTCATCACTATCTTGGCTTTCAGACCGTTGAAGTTAACTTCTTCAATGAACGCTTCAACACCCATACCCGCATCACTTGGTTTGAATAAACTGACATCGGATTCTTCTTTGAAAACTTTATTTGCATCGGACAAAGTCGATACCCCTAAAGTGATACCAAAAACACGTACGGTGTCAGGAGTAGGGTGGGTGATGTTCCAAGGTAGGGTGGCAGGTGTATCTGGTGCATCTTCTGGCGCTGCAAGCAGAACAATTACTGAGACGATGAAGAGCGCTACTACGCCTAAAGCTATTTTCTTATCCATATTCAACTAATTTGTTTTGGCGTTAGGATCTAGCGCCAATGCGGCACCGGGAATTTTGCTGCTTTTGCATTGATGCTCGGCATCGAACTCCAAAACAACTAATACTAAGAGCGCCACCATGAACGGAAGTTGTCCGATGCCTCCTGCCAGCGCATAGGTCGCTATTTTGCTAATGCCCAATTGCGCGCCACCTAATAGCATGAAGGCGGTAAATGAGCCTGTGATTAAAAAAAGAATCAGAAAAAGTCGTGCGCGTTTCGCCGCCAATAAATTATGGCAGCGAACAAAATGACAAGGTTCGTTGGCGAGGGACTGCTTAGCCTTGAAAATCACAAATCCAAG
>CANFCA010000004.1 GCA_947445045.1 Gallionellaceae bacterium | reverse complement strand
TCGTATTCAGCTTTCATATTGCCTCCGTTCATTTTTGGTTGCTAAACGTGCAGAAATTATTCGTATGACTTCTACACGCAGTGTGTAACACACGGTCAACAGATGACCTTTATTTGACATTCCAACCAACAAGAAACGCACCTCATCATTTGCATCCTCGTCTTCCCGAACTAACGCCATTGGATCCAGTAATGCGGATGAGGCTTCATCAAAAGACACACTGTGTTTTTTCAGATTAGATGCGGCTTTCTTTTGATCGAATTCTATGCTCATACCGCAATATACATATATTATACATATAGTGCAATTTTTCTAATTTCATCGGAAGTATTTGAGTGCTGGCACATACATATTCCATGTGAATATCTGCAATGAGGAATATTTTCGAACGACCGGAATTGGCACTGACCTGCAAATTTATGAAACTAATTCAGCCCTATAAAGCTGCCCCTCATAATTCACCTAAATAGCCTCATTTACTTAGTCCAACAAGGATTCAACTTTACTTTTTAGGCGTATGCTCCCGACTGGATCTGAGCCAATATCCTGGAAATAATATCCTGACCATCAGTTGTACCCATAAGTTCTACAGGCTTCTTGTCTCCAAGAGCTGGTATGGGATGTTGAAGCCAGTCACCAACCCATTTTTCTGCGTCAAAGCCTTCTATCTCACCAGACTCTTTCACCATTTTCTCTACTTGAATAACTAGGCACCTAGTAAATTCTGTTTTACTTTGAGGAGTAGCTTTTTCAGTTGCCATGGGAATCACTAATAAATTTGGTTAATAGACGCGCGAATTATGCCGTGAACCCAACGGGGTATAAAGTTGAAGTTCACAATGTGGCACTAAGAACCATTACAAGTATTTATATTTGCTTACAAGTAAGCAGATACCGGTGTACGCCAATTTTAGTTGTTTACATTAATTATTCGTGTACAAGCACAGTCACTTGAGCTCGTTTTAGCAGTCTTTTAAAATCCGTATCAAATGTTACAAGGTGTTCACCAAGATGAATCACTGCCGCCGCGAGCCATGCGTCTGGAATGTCGTTGGCAGTTAGATTTTTCTCTAAACAGAGTTGTCGCATTATCGACCATTCCGAGCCAAGATACGGCATTTCAACGCCCGGCACCGAAAGAATTGCATCCAGAAATTTTGTGGCATCTTCCATGGGTGTAGGATGGACAAATATTTTCACATTTGTGACTAGCCGCAAAAAACTGGCTGCAACCATTGGCATTAACTTCAGGGTAGCACCATCTGCACAATTTTCCACGGCTTCATTCAGCCACGCATAGGCTGTTTTGTGATGAGGATGATCACTACGAGACGCTGCAATCAATACATTTACATCAGGCGTCATCGTCTGCAGCATCCAGCATTGCCTTATTGCTGCATAGGTTTAGTCCAGCAACAATCCCTCCTCGCCCTTTAAATACAGGGATCTTTCGTTTACTCACTTTAGTTGAGGCAGTAGAAGATCGAAGGCGAAGTTGCAATCCTTCTTCGATTAGTCGCGTTAGACTGGTTCGTTGTTGCGCTGCTAGTGCTTTAGCATTGGCAAGTAGAGAATCGTTGATATCAAGAGTAGTCTTCATGGAATAACAATACAGATTTCTGTATGAACTGTCAATTTTCAGTAGCCGCTTAGTGGAAAATACACCAATGACTAGAATTGGCACACTGTGGGAGGTCATGTTACCAAAATGCACGCCGAAAAGCGGAAGCTAAGCAAGGTAAAAACAAGTACGATCCCGTAAGGATGCCCATGAGTAACAGGCTTTACATCATCAGAACACTAGGCATTCTGGGGTGACATTGGTCAGGCGTGAACCTTGGCGGTCAGATCGAGGCCAAGCGCCTTCATCACGGCAAGAGTGGTTTTCAGGGTCGGGTTGCCGTTTTCACTGAAGGATCGGTAAAGCTGCTCGCGAGAAAGTCCGGTTTGTCCAGCAATTTGCGCCATTCCCTTTGCACGAGCAACCACGCCAAGCGCGTGCGCGATGTAACTGGCATCGTTCGTCTCGAACGCTTCGGCCATGAAGGTTGCCATTGCTTGGTCAGAAGCCAAATCCTCAGCGGGATCATATGCAGTCAGTTTTTCAGCCATTTCATTCACTCCATTCAGTAGCCAAGCGCTTTGCCGTCTTGATGTCTTTTGCTTGCGTACTCTTATTACCGCCGCACAGCAAGACGATTATCGTGTCACCTCGTTTATGAAAGTAGATGCGGTATCCGGGACCATAATGGATGCGCAATTCGCTAATCCCCTGTCCCACAGGCTCCACGATCCCCAGCATGATCGAAGCTAAGACGGTCTAAGCGGGACGCTATCAAACCTCGTACCCGTTCATCCTTAAGCCGCATTCGCCATTTTCGGAATGTCTCGGTCTGCTTTATTTCAATCATTTTATTGTAGTTTATAAACTACCCTCTGTCAAGAATTCACGGGATTTTTATGTGTACGTCTGTGTGTTTTGAGCATTCATAACATCGCGCTTTTGCAATTCTTTTGCAGTCATTGTCATTTAATTTCCTCCTTCACAGCTTTCAATATATGGGCAGGAATGTTTTCGTGTTCGTTTTTTGCATTAATCAGCAGCAACCAGATTGTTCCGTCTTCAAGCATGTTGTAATTTGTGCTAGTTGAAGTTTGAATCACTACAAACTACCTCTGGTTCGACTGTATAAGATTAATCATCATCGTGCCTAATCCTTCTTGAATCAGCCTATCCAACAGGGGTGAGAAGTAAGGCATGGACAGCGCCAAGACGAAAAATCCTATCGCCAGTGTAATGGGAAACCCGACCGCAAAGAGGTTGAGTTGAGGCGCGGCACGGGTCAGTATGCCTAAGGCAATATTTGTTATCAGCAACGCGGCTAATATGGGCAGTGAAATCTGCAAGGCATAGGCAAAGATACTGCCTCCCCAACTTGCCACGCTATAAAATCCTTGGTTGGACATCATGTTGCCTATGGGTAGCGTTTGAAAACTTTCAGCTAATCCCGATAGCATGTACAAGTGTCCGTTCATGGATAGAAATGCTAATGCGGCAATCATGCCTAACCATTGCGCGATGATGGCAGAGTGATTGGCATTGATTGGATCGTAAAAGCTGGCAAAGCCCAGTCCCATTTGCAAACCGGATAGCTCTCCCGCCATTTCCACAGCACTGAAAATCAGGCGCATGGTGAAGCCCATTGCAATGCCAATGATGATTTGTTGGATCATGATGAGCAGTCCTTGACCTGAACCGATAGCAACAGTGGGCATCGCGCCTATGGTAGGGGCGATAATGATAGTCAGTATTACGGAGAATCCAATTTTGACGCGTGTTGTGACTTGTTTATTTCCGAAGATCGGCGAGCTGGCAATCATCGCCAGAATGCGGGCCAGTGGAAACATGAATCCAGCAAGCCATGCGTCAATCTGTGTGCTGGTGATAGTTAGCATCTGATGTTTGAGTAACTCTGGATGCCACTTTATCCAACCATCCAAGGGATATTGCTAAAGAGCCTTTGTATGTAATCGACCATCATATTGATCATCCACGAGCCGGTTAGTATCAACACAGCAAATATTCCCAATAGCTTAGGAATAAAAGATAGCGTCATTTCGTTGATTTGTGTCGCCGCTTGAAAAATGCTCACCACTAGCCCAATGACCAGCGCGGTCAGCAGTAGCGGGGCGGAGATCATCAGCGTCATTTCAATCGCTTGTTGTCCAATAGTGATGACGGCTTCGGGTGTCATGAATTACTCAGGTGTAAAAACTTTGCGCTAATGAGCCGATGATCAAATTCCAACCATCGGCCAGAACAAACAGCATAATCTTAAAGGGCAGTGAAATGATGGCGGGAGATACCATCATCATCCCCATCGACATCAGTACACTTGCGACCACCATGTCGATGATAAGGAAGGGGATGAATACTACGAAACCAATTTGAAATGCGGTTTTCAACTCACTGGTGACATAGGCTGGAACTAAAATTCTGAGGGGAACTTGATCGGCACTTTGTAGCGGTTCGCTATTGGATATTTTGACGAACAGCGCTAGGTCAGATTCGCGAGTTTGACGCAGCATAAACGCCTTCAGCGGCACTATCCCTTTTTCGATGGCCGGTTGTAACTCAAGCTTATTTTCGCTGTAAGGTAAGTAGGCATCCGTGTAAATTTTATCGAGAACAGGTGACATCACGAAGAAGGTTAGAAATAACGCCAGTCCAACCAACACTTGATTGGGGGGAGAGGAGGGCGTGCCAATGGCAGAACGCAGTAGGCTCAGCACGATAATGATACGGGTGAATCCGGTCATCATCAGCAAGACAGCCGGTAAGAAACTCAGCGAAGTGAGTAGCAATAAAGTTTGCAGACTCAAGCTGTAAGTTTGTCCTCCACCCGGAGCGGGTGTGCTGGTTAGTGCCGGCAAGCCAACCTCGGCTAGTGCATTATGAGTGGTGACTAGCCATAGAATGATTAAAGTAGCGAACGTGGTCAAACTACGATGCATTTTTGTTCCTGCTTGCAGGTTGATGATTGATGACAGATGAAAGTAATTTGGCGAATTTGTTTTCGTGTTGAGTGGAGTCATGAGAGGAATTCTCAGTTTTTTGTGCTTCTTGTTTTTCCAGCGTATGCAAGGTGCGAATTTGTCCCGGCCCCACGCCGACAACCAGCCAAGTGTCATTTACTTCAACTAGCACAATGCGCTCGCGCTGACCTATTGCGACTCCGCCTAATACTTTGAGCAGATTCCCAGACTTGTGTTGTGTCACATTGACGCGCTTAAGTAACCACGCCACGATTACGATAGCGGCTAACACAAGCAGCAAGCTAAAGATGATTTGCACGATGCTGCTTGAAGTCACTGTGGGGGGCGGGGTGAAAGTTGGACGTACCCCTTCTACTGCACCAGCGGTCAATGATGTTACGAGTAGAACGCTAGTAATAATTCGTTGAGCTTTTGTATGCATGCTACTTATTCAAACGATGCAGACGTTCGGAGGGTGTAATGATGTCGGTCAGACGGATACCTAATTTATCGTTGACGACAACGACTTCGCCTTGCGCAATCAAAAAGCCATTTATTAAAACATCAAGTGGTTCTCCCGCCATACCGGCAAGTTCAACCACAGACCCTTGAGCTAATTGAAGCAGGTGTTTGATAGGCATTTTAGTCCGTCCCAATTCAACAGTTAGATGAACGGGGATATCAAGAATCATATCCAGATCGTTTGGGGTGGTGGCTGTACTGCTTGCTCCGAATTGTTCAAATGCATGCGGCTTTACATTCGCTGCGGGTGCCGCTTGCTCAGCCATGGCGGAGCCCCAATCATCCGCAGTGATTGCCGCATCTGTCGTGATTGCTCCGTTTGTCGTGGCTTCGTCAGACATGAATTTCTCCCTCGCTTGTTGAAGTTATTTTTTCTACTTGTAACGCGTATTGATTGTTGAATTCACCAAATTTACATTCCATGATGGGTACGCCGTCAACGGTGGCTGTAATGGTTTTACCGGTTTCCAGTGGAACGATATCGCCACTACGCATTTTTAATACTTGATCCAGCGTCACGCTGGCTTGACCTAAGGTCGCAACCAATTCAATTTCGGCAGACTGCACTTGCTTGGATAGCAATTGCATCCAACGCTGGTCTTTGGTGGGATGCTCACCTTTCATCGGACTGAACAGCAAATCCTTGATTGGCTCAAGCATGGCATAAGGCATGCAAATGTGTATTGGGCCGCCAATGCCGCCCATTTCTATTTCAAACGTGGTGACTATCACCACCTCATTGGGGGTGGCAATATTGGCAAACTGGGGATTCATTTCAGATCGAATAAATTCGAAATTGAGCGGGTAAACAGTCTCCCAAGATTTGCTATACGTATCAAATACCACCTCGAGCAATTTTTGGATAATGCGATGCTCGGTCTGGGTAAATTCACGTCCTTCGACGCGAGTATGGAAACGCCCGTCGCCGCCGAACATGTTGTCAACTACTAGAAATACCAAGTTGGGATCGAAAATAAATAATCCAGTACCGCGCAGAGGTTTGGCTTGAATTAAATTGAGATTAGTCGGCACATGTAAGTTGCGCACAAACTCTGAGAATTTCACAACGCGCACCGGCCCAACGGAAATCTCTGGCGTGCGTCTTACTAAATTAAATAATCCGATACGAAATAGTCGCGCAAAGCGCTCGTTGATAATCTCCATAGTGGGCATACGCCCACGCACGATACGTTCCTGAGATGCAAGGTTGTAGGGACGAACTTCACCTGCGTCTACTTCGGCATTACCTGCATTTTCATCCGTCTCACCCGTGACACCCTTGAGTAGAGAATCAACTTCATCTTGCGAGAGGAAATCGCTCATTTGTAATTATTGAATAATGAAAGAAGTGAAAAGAACTTCATCAATCCCAGTTTTGCTATGTATGGTTTCAGTGGGTGCCGGTGCAGATTCCGCCTGAGTTTCGGTTGCGGCAGCCGGGTGTTTGCTCAAGCCTAATATTTGTTCTATTCGTGCTTTTATTTCACTCGCCAACTTATCTTTACCTGCAAGGGTTGCCAGTTCTGATGGTGCCTTGCTTTGCAGTAGCATGTTTACGTGATGAAGAATCTCAGGATTGCTGACTTTTATTTTCTCTTCTAATTCAGGGTTGGTGATTTTGACTGAAATCGCAACCTGTAAGTAACGATCACCTTCTTCATGGATAAGGTTGGCGGTAAACGTTCCTAAGGTAACGTAGGTCGGCGCTTTTGCTGAGTGAGCTTCTTCTACCGCCACTTCATCTTTGTTTGGAGCATGCGCGGGTTTCATTAAAAAATAAGCAGCTGCACCGCCCCCGATGAGCACGACTGCAGCGATGATAATGATGAGCATTTTTTTGCTTTTTTTGGCGGGTGGTGCATCGGTTTTTTCAGCTGCGGCTGGTTTGGCTGTTGACATGATAGTTTTTCCTTTTGAGAGTTGGATTATGTGAAAAAAATTGCTGTGATGATGGTTCGATTAAAGACCAAATTACCCATTTGCTTAACCCTTCACTTAGGCAAAAGTATCTAATATTCCATTGTGCCGGCGAGTAGGTAAGAGCGGTGTTTGGGTGTTGGTGAATGACTTTGCATTCCCTGTGTTGCCGGGTATTTCTGGTTGCTTCATGGCGCGGGAATCTTGGTTGGTGTACCCCTCTGCGCCTCGGTCACGCGGCGATTGATCGTTGACTGACGCATTGTTTAGCATGATGCCGTTGTCTGCCAAAATTTCTCTAAGTTTGGGCATTGCATTTTCTATCGCTTCACGCACTGCAATGTGAGGCGAAGTAAATTGAGCCGTAAGCTGGTCGTTTGAAATATTCAAAGTCACATTCAATGGTCCGAGGTCCGCTGGATTTAAATGCAATTCGGCGACTTGATTCTGCTGTGTGCACATCCAGACAATCTTTTGAGAAAATTCATTCGACCATTGGTCAGTGCCCAAGGGTGAATTGATAGTAGGAGTTAAGTTGGTTGTGAGGGTATTTGTGGCATTTCCCTGTAATGCGACGGATGAAAGTGATGCCGTGCTTATGGAGGCAATGTTTAGGCTGTCTTTGGCTTGCACCAAGCTGCCGATAGTCGCCTCTTTGTTGTGCTGTGGCTCAATCGCAACAGTGGTCAAAGGTGATTCACTTTGAGGTTTAGCTGAAGTAACGGGAATGGCTGCATCTGAATTGTTAAGCGCATCAATTTTTGTTGAGTCGACTGTCGATTTAATCGTTCGGACTTCTTTTACTTCCTTGGTATTTTGATTAACTTCACCGACATATACAGGACTTTTCATTGCTGACAAGTCCGTCGCTATGCTAATTGGGGGCGCTTCTAATTGTTGAGTTAGGGAGGATTGATGCAATGGAGCAGTATCGGTCGCTTCACTCGGAATGAGTGCTGTATCGGGATTGCTGCTTAATGAATGCACATCTGCAACTGTTTGCTTTAAGTATCCCTCTACTTTTGGATTTAATACACCTATATCAATCTTATATTGGTAGCCGCTGCTGCCAACGGTACTTGTAATAACTTCACCGGGTAGCACGGTTCCGTTATCTTGTGACGACTCCTTTATGTGCCCATTGCTCTGTGGAATTTGGAGCTGCAGCATGATGGCTGCAAGGGTGTCGGTAGAGTTATTAACAATGCTGGTATCTGAAGATAGTTCTGATTTATTTTGATAAGCATTTTTGTCACTGGCACAAGTAACAACCGTATCAATTGCAATGGAAATGGGTGTTGGATTTTTGGTAGGCATTCCAACTTCTTGAATTTGCTGCGCCAAAAGTGCTGAAAAAGTATCTTCGGGTAAATTACTTTTTTTAGTATGAGACGAGGATGAGATTTTCTTAGTTATACCCAATATTGCTGCAGGGTCGCTTTGAGCAAGAGTGGCATCACTAGCGGGTATGCCTAACGCTGTAAGGAGGTTAGTGTTCATAGTCTGAGCCTTGCTTAGGTGCGTTTTCCTTAGGTAAATCCGCGTGTTGATTTTCCTTGTTGATTTCCTTGTAAGCATGGGTTCTGTTCACATGTTCATCTTGCAACACTTGCTCCGATTTTTTTTCTAGATGTTTTTGAGATTCGAAATGTCGCTGCTGCAAAGTGTCGAATGATTTTAATTTTCGTTGTGTTGCATCAAACTCTCCGCGCCCCAGCTGTGTTGAAACTTTGCTTTGACTGACTTGTTTCAACTGCTGGCATATAGCGTCATCGAGCTTATTGATAAATGCTTGAAAATTGCGCAACTCGGCGGGCTCAATCCCTTTTTTGGTTGATTCCTGCATGCGCGCTTGATAGTCCCTGCGGTATTGCTGCAATACCTCAAGTTTGCTTTGCGCATTTTGTTGTTGCCTGTTGAGCTGCCCAAGCTTTACCGTCGCTGAATCGTTTTGGTGTTTAGCCAGATTGACCAATGGCTGTAACGGAAATAAATTTTTCATATCAATTTCATTATTTATTAATGTTCAAATTTGAAAAATAACGGCGCTCAATAATGATTAAAGTGCTGGCTCAAAAAGCATGGCTAATTGCCTGATGCTTGATTCGTATGGCTCGCGCTCGTGCATGTTCTGTCTTAAAAATTGTTCCATTCTTGGGTGCAGTTCAATGGCTTGATCTAACATTGGATTGCTACCCGCTACATAAGCACCCACATTGATTAAATCGCGGTTGTGTTGATATAGCGAATACATCTGTTTGAAGCGCTGTAGCACCAGAGCATGTTCGGGCGTAGCTAATCTAGTCATCACGCGGCTGATGGATGCTTCGATATCAATAGCGGGGTAATGACCTTGCTCAACGAGTCGACGCGACAGCACGATGTGTCCGTCTAAAATAGCGCGCGCACTGTCGGCAATCGGGTCTTGCTGATCATCCCCTTCGGTCAATACCGTGTAGAAGGCAGTGATCGAGCCGCCCCCTTCTAGCCCGTTGCCAGCACGTTCAACTAATTGCGGTAGTTTGGCAAAAACAGAAGGTGGATAGCCTTTGGTCGCGGGCGGTTCACCGACAGCCAGTGCGATTTCACGTTGTGCCATGGCGTATCGGGTTAATGAATCCATAATCAGCAAGACGTTTTTGCCCTGATCGCGAAAGTATTCGGCAATCGTGGTCGCGTAGGCCGCCCCCTGCAAACGCATTAAGGGAGAAGTGTCAGCAGGTGTGGCGACTACGACTGAGCGAGCCATGCCTTCTTTGCCGAGAATATCGTTAATGAATTCTTTAACTTCGCGACCGCGTTCACCGATTAGACCTACCACGGTGATATCTGCATTGGTATAACGCGCCATCATTCCTAGCAACACACTTTTACCCACACCACTTCCAGCAAATAGACCCATGCGTTGTCCGCGACCAACTGAAATCAGGCTGTTAATAGAACGAACGCCCACATCAAGCGGCGTATCGATAGAGGCGCGTTTTAAAGGGTTGAAGGGACGGCTTTGAAGTGGAGCTGAGTCAGGATGTTGCAGGGGACCTAATTCGTCTAGCGGTTTGCCAGCACCGTCCAGCACGCGACCCAGTAGCATGTTGCCGACAGGTAGGTGTTTGGCATGATCTGTCGTGCGACGAGACGGTTTGCGTTTTACGCCCAGCGTTAATTCATAAGCGGGTTCGATAGGCATCACCAACGCGCCTGGCAAAAGACCGTACACATTATTTTCCGGCATTAGAAATAGTCTCTCACCAGAAAACCCGACTACTTCGGCTTCCACTACGCGATTAGGTAAATGAATTGCGCAATTACTTCCTACAGACATTTTTAAGCCGACAGCCTCCATCACCATGCCTGTTACTTTGGTCAGATGACCGCTAGGCGGCATCGTTATGCAGTCCACCAAAGAGTTTTGCCCTTCAGCTAGAAACTCTTGCCAACGCAAACTGTGAGTATTTAGGCCAGCCATGATTTGTCCTGCCCCATTCTGCGCAATATGCTCTTCCAGCGTGCTTCTAATGTGGCATCAATGTGGGTGTGCGATGTTTCAACCCGGCATCCACCGCGAAGAATTTCCGCATCGGTAAATATCTTCCATCCAGCATGTGAGAGTTGTAGCCCCATGTGGAGGCGGAGGATTTCTGCATCATCTGGATGTAAGATTAAATGCGCATTTTGATTGATAAGCGGCAGACTGCTGATGGCTGCGCTGACAATTTCCAAAATAACTTCTGGCTTGACCTGTATGGTTTCATGAACCATTTTTTTGGCCACTTCTAGAGATAAATCAAGTAATGATTTGGACACATCTTCGTCTAAATGATTGAGTTCTTCTTGCAGGCTTTGCAGTAGCTGGTTGATGGTGGTGGCTTCATTACTCGCCTGTTGCATGCCAGCCGCATAACCTTCTTGATAAGCCTCCTGATATGCCTGTGTTCTGATGTTTTCCACTTCCGTAACGGACGGGAGTGAGGCTTTTTCTTTTGACTCACTCTGGGAATTGGCTTCGGAAGGTGAGTTGAATGATGCTAGCTCCCAGCGTTCAAACGCGGTCATTTGTTCTTTGTGTATGATGGTGCTAGACATAAGCTTCTTCGCCTTTTCCACCTAGAGCAATCTGACCTTCATCAGACAAGCGGCGCACAATTTTAAGGATATCTTTTTGATTGGTTTCGACTTCACTGAGTCTGACTGGACCTTTCGATTCCAGATCTTCACGCATCATTTCAGCAGCACGCTGCGACATATTTTTGAAGATCTTCTCGCGCAATTCTTCATTTGCACCTTTGAGCGCGACAATTAACGATTCAGATTGAACTTCACGAAGAATGAGCTGTATGCCACGATCATCAATTTCCAAAATGTTTTCGAAGACAAACATCTTGTCTTCAATTTTTAGCGCCAAGTCTGGATCGAAGGTGCGTACTGCTTCCATCATTTCAGCTTCTAATGTATTGCCCATGTAATTGAGTATTTCAGCCGCCGCACCAACGCCACCTTGAAGGCTCTTTTTCCCTACTCCCCCGCCTGATAAAAGCTTGCCCAACACATCATTTAATTCGCGCAATGCAACGGGTTGAATGCTGTCCAGAGTCGTAATTCGCAGAAGGGTGTCATTGCGGGTCCGCTCGTTTAACATTTTAAGAATGCCGGCGGATTGGTCAGGTTCTAAATGAACCAAAATAGTGGCAATAATTTGCGGATGCTCGTTGCATATCATTTCAGCAATGGCACCGGGATCCATCCATTTCAAACTTTCGATCCCACTGGTATCGCTGTTATTCATGATGCGATCTAATAAGCCTGCGGCCTTGTCATCGCCAAGAGCTTGCGTCAGCATATTTTTGATGTAATCGCTGGAATCCATACCGATGGTGGTTTTGTCGTTTGCAGTGATTAAGAACTCAGTGAAAACTTCAGCAATCTGCTCGCGACCTAGGTTCTTAAGTTTGACCATCGCGGTGCTGATTTTTTGTACCTCTTTAGGTTCGAGGTATTTCAACACGTTGGCAGCTTCATTTTCGCCCAGTGTCATGAGTAATATGGCGCTTCGTTCGATGCCGGTACTCATTCTTTGACCCATTCTTTGATTACGCTGGCAACAATTTTTGGATCTTGTTGGGCGATTTGTCGGGCGGTTTGAAGATTTTGTTCGTACGGTGCGCTGGTTATGGCGTGCTGAGATGTAGCCTCAGCTCCTGAGCCTGGTCCGCCCGCAGCATTTTGCTGAGGATTGCTTTCTGGAGGGGGTACGGGTGTCAGTAGGGCGCGGAATGCAGGTTTGATGATGCCAAGTAATGCAAATAACAGGACGGCCGCAATCAACAGGTATTTGAATACATCCTTAGCTAAGTTAATGACCCAGGACTGTTTCCAAATGGCTACCTCCTCTACAACTTCTTTGTTGTCTACAAATGCTGCAACTTGTACATTCAAGCTATCGCCGCGCTTTTGATCAAATCCCATTGCATCTCTAACCAAATTATCAATCTGTTGCTTTTCTGCATCGCTTAATGGTTTCGTGCTGGTCTTGCCCTTCGCATCGGTCACGACACGATTCCCGTTCACCACCACGGCAACAGAAAGTCGTTTGATCGTACCCACTGGTAATACGGTGTGACTGATGGTTCGATCAACCTCAAAATTAACGGTGGATTCTTTTTGTGTATTGCTTGGTGCAGCGCCTCCTGTATTGTTAAGAGAGGGCGTGGTCGCGACGATAGGTGCGGTAGCGGGAAC
>CANFCA010000003.1 GCA_947445045.1 Gallionellaceae bacterium | reverse complement strand
GCCTGGTGTGTTCCCTGTTGCTTCTGGTGGTATTCACGTTTGGCACATGCCAGCGTTGGTTAACATCTTCGGCGACGATTCTTGCTTGCAGTTTGGTGGCGGTACATTGGGTCACCCATGGGGGAACGCTGCAGGTGCGGCGGCTAACCGCGTCGCATTGGAAGCTTGCGTAGAAGCACGTAACGCAGGGCGAGAATTGGAAAAAGAAGGCAAAGACATTTTGACCAAAGCTGCCAACCATAGCCCAGAACTGAAAATTGCGATGGAAACTTGGAAAGAAATCAAGTTTGAATTCGATACAGTTGACAAGCTGGACGTAGCCCACAAGTAAGCGCTGAGATGGCGGCGCATTTCGTATGCGTTGCGTCTTAATCAACCAACTATTGCAAAGGAAATTAAAATGAGTGACATGCAAGACTACAAATCACGTGTTAGCGATCCAGCCAGCCGAAAGTTTGAAACGTTTTCGTACTTGCCAGCAATGACGACTGAGCAAATCAAGAAGCAAGTTGAGTACATCATTAAAAAAGGCTGGAATCCTGGCATTGAACATACTGAGCCAGAGCATCTGATGGACAATTACTGGTACATGTGGAAGCTGCCGATGTTTGGCGAAACCAACGTTGATATTGTGTTGGCGGAAGCAGAAGCATGTCGTAAAGCTAACCCAAACAATCACATTCGATTGTTGGCTTACGATAACTACGCCCAATCGCAAGGAACTAACATGGTGATCTTCCGGGGTAAGACCGTATAGTTTTTAAAGCATTGATCCCTTTGCCCCCGTGCTTGATCCAGTGCGGGGGACTTTTTAACCGAAAGTAGCATCAGGACCTAAATGCTTTGCAATAGATTATTTACGCCCTTATGTTGATTGAAAGTTATGAGGTAGTCATGAGAGACAGTATCCAGCAGTATCGAATAAACACCGAGCCATACTATCGTCCTGTTTCTGACGAAGTTGAGATTTATGAAGCTACCTATAAAGTGCGTATGCCGATGATGCTCAAAGGCCCGACTGGTTGTGGTAAATCGCGTTTCGTCGAGCATATGGCGTGGCGACTTGGAAAGCCGTTGATTACCGTGGCTTGCAATGAAGACATGACTGCGTCTGATTTGGTCGGTCGTTTTCTATTAAATGCTGATGGCACTCACTGGCAGGATGGTCCGCTCGCGCTCGCGGCTCGCTACGGTGCGATTTGCTATCTGGACGAGGTCGTGGAAGCGCGCCAGGACACCACCGTGGTCATCCATCCCTTAACTGACAATCGCCGTGTTTTGCCGCTTGAAAAGAAGGGGGAGCTTATCAAAGCGCATCCCGATTTCCAGTTGGTGATTTCATACAATCCAGGCTATCAAAGCTTAATGAAAGATCTAAAGCAATCTACTAAACAGCGTTTCGGTGCATTGGATTTTAGTTATCCCGAACACGATATTGAGACCGAAATTGTTGCCCACGAAACCGGCGTTAACTTAGAAGTAGCTGGTAAATTGGTTTCTATCGCCGAACGTGCCCGCAATCTCAAGGGACATGGTTTGGATGAAGGCATCTCGACGCGTATGCTGATTTATGCAGGCAGCCTGATTGCCACTGGCGTTGATTCAATTAAGGCTTGTCGTGTGGCACTGGTTCGACCCATCACCGACGATCCCGACATGCGCGATGCGTTGGATGCGGCGGTAACCACATTCTTCTAATTTTGAGAAACTCCGCTTTTTGCTTAACTCGCTCAGATACCCAACGACATGTCAATTACATTAGAGGATCACACTGATCTGCTTCAAGAGCTGGGGGATCACGCCGCAGAAGTTCTGCAAGCCTCATGGTATGAGGCGGCGCGGGCGTTTAGTCCGGCAGGATTGGAAAATTATGTGCAGGGCGCACGTGCGCTTAAAAACTTGGGACGCGGCGGCGATTTAGTCATTACCTTTATTCACAATGCACCCATCATTGCCAAAGAAATTGGCGAAGATTCAGTGGTGGATATGCTGGATAGCTTGATGGCACTTGCCTCTAAAACCAGCGGCTCAATGTTGGAAGCGGTTATTGCCAGCGCGCCAACGGCAGCTAAACGCTTGGGTGACCCCGCACTATTTCGCAGCTATTTGCAATTGGTGAATACGCTACTGAATCAAGTGCCGCGCGGCTTGCGACCAATGTTGGAAAATCTTGAAGCATTGCTTGCCCAACTCACATTGGGTGGATTGCGACGCTGGGCAATGTGGGGTGCGCATGCGCACAAAATTAACTTTGAAGAGCAGGTGACTTACTTCGGACTGAAGTCCAAAGAGTCGTTGGCAATGTTGCAGAAGGAGCGTAAAGGTACGTTGTTTGTGGACGTACAGCGGCGCATCAATATGTATCTGCGCGCACTGTGGGCGCGCGATTTTTTCATGCGTCCTACTTCTGGTGACTTTGAATCACGCGAGGGTTACAAGCCTTTCATCGAAGATTATTTTCTGCATTTACCCGACGCGTTTGATGATGTGAATGGCGTGTCTGGCTTGGAGGTTTATCGCGCTACCGCAGCGCATTGCGCGGCACATCTGGTTTATACGCGCGAGCCAATTTCTGCCGAGGCACTCAATCCTTTGCAGATGGCGGTGATTAGTGTGATTGAAGACGCACGCGTTGAAACTCTGTCGATACGAACCTTCCCAGGTTTGGAGCAGTTGTGGTCTAAGCTGCATTTTGCGCAAAACGATCAGGCAAACACTGTGGGCGATTACTTGAATCGTTTGGCGCGAGCCTTGTTGGATAGCGATTATCAAGATGATGATGCGTGGGTGATAGAGGGGCGTGCGTTATTTGCGACTGCCGCACAAAACGCAGAAAATTTGAAGAGCAATCATTTTTCTTGGGAAGTGGGTGTGGCGTTGGCGCATGGTTTATTGCAAAAGCATATCGCCTACAACCCGCGTACTGACTTGTTGAGCGCGCCATATCGTGATGACAACCGTTACTTCTGGGAGTTTGAAGAATTCGATTTTAATAAATCACAATCAGCGGGATTTGAAACTGTTAAGCAAGTCCGTAGGCATGTTTCTGTCATGGAGTTTGCTAATGAGCTTGAGGTGGAAACCGCAGGTGATGATGCGCAAGAAATTTGGGTCATGTCTGAGGAGTTTTTCCCATATGATGCAGCGCAAGAGAATGGCGTGAGTTTTAACGAACGGGAAGGCAAAGAGCCCGTCGCCGAACCTTACCATTACGCCGAGTGGGATTACCAAATTCAGTTGGAGCGTCCTGCTTGGGCGACGGTGATGGAAAAGCGCGCCAAAGCGGGCGACTTGCAGGTGATTGATAAAATCACGGCAGATAATAAGCGCATTGCATCACGCTTGAAATTTTTGCTGGATGCGATGCAGCCGCAAGGTGTGCAGCGCATTCGCAAGCTAGAAGATGGCGACGAAATCGACATCAATGCCACGATTAGCAGCATGGTAGATTTTCGTATGGGGATGCAGCCCGACCCTAGAACTATGATGCGCAGCGTGCGCAAGGTGCGCGATATTTCGGTGCTGGTGTTGCTCGATTTATCGGAATCCACCAATGAAAAAGTTGTTGGGCAAGATCAAACCGTATTGGATTTAACCCGCCAAGCTTGCGTATTGTTGTCTGATGCGATACACAAAATCGGCGATCCGTTTGCGATACATGGCTTCTGTTCCGACGGTCGCCACGATGTCGAATACTATCGCTTCAAAGATTTTTCGCAGCCTTATAACGATGAGCCCAAGGCACGCTTGGCAGGCATGACAGGGCAGCTGTCCACCCGCATGGGTGCGGCCATTCGGCACTCAGCGCATTATTTGCGCAACCAAAGAACCGCGAAAAAATTGCTCATGGTGATTACCGACGGTGAGCCTGCAGATATTGATGTGCGCGATCCGCAATATTTGCGTTATGACGCAAAAAAAGCAGTCGAAGAAGCAGCGCGCAACGGCATCAATACATTTTGTATGACACTCGATCCACGCGCAGATCAATATGTGTCGCGGATTTTTGGCAGTAAAAATTACATGGTGGTCGATCATATTGAGCGACTGCCAGAAAAGCTTCCGCTACTTTATGCAGGTTTAACTAGGTAAAAATAAAAATGGAACCACTACGCTACGCAGGATTGCGCAACGACGAAAACGGCGGCATGACGCACTGGGGGCAGATGGTCAAAGACGGCTGGATGTTTGGTTTTATACCCGAAGACCAAGACTGCTCGGGTTGGACACATGGCGAGATGCAGACGCTGTACGAGAAATTATGGGCTGAATGGGAGAAATTCGCTCATCTGCCCAGTCGCTTGCCACCGGAATTGCTGGATCGCTATATGCGCATTTATCAGGAAGCTATCGCACGCGCCAAAACTGAGGGCTGGGATCCTGAGTTGGGTGAAGATGATTAACCGTGATGATCGGATGCGCGCCTGCCAAATTTAAGGATACGTGCGTCACCATGCAGTGTTTCTTTCTTGGCTAGCTCGCCCAAAGCGCGCGGCAGTTCGGCTTGTAAACGTGACATAAGCTGCGCAGAATCGGCACGGTAGTAAACCGCTTGAAAAGCGACCGGTTCCTCCAACTTGGTACGCAATTGGGGGCGGAAATTTTGCCAAGCGATGTCGATCCAGCATTTGCGCTCGCCGTCGAGAAATACAAATTCTTCCGTGTCTAGAATTGCCAGATATTGCATAGAACGTATCGGCACGATTAGGCAACCGGACGCGCTGCGAGAAAACAGGGTTTGCGCCAAATTATAGGTGTTGGCAGGTAGATTACGGGACTCACGCATCAATTCCGCATCACGATAACAGGTGATTTCCATTTGTATTCCTGACCAAGAATGAATTGCGACATTATCCATTCTTTGTATCTGGAAGACACGGTATTGAACAAGCAGGGTCGCATTATAAAAACTGACTGTACACAGGAAATCTAACATGCCACTTGTTAATTTGTCTGACATGATAACTCACGCACACCACCACAAATATGCGGTCGGTGCGTTTGGTGTAGCCAATCTAAATTTTCTGGAAGCCATCATGCAGGCCGCCGAAAATTGTCGTGCGCCCGTAGTGCTCAATTTAATTGAATCACATTTCAGCAATTACGATTTCGAACTTCTGATGCCCGCTGTGACTGCGGCAGCCAAGCGTGCCAACGTACCGGTCGCTATCAACTTCGATCACGGTACCAGCCTTGCTTCCGCCGAGCGCGCTATCCGTGCCGGATGTAACGGGGTGATGGTGGACACATCGGCTATGCCTTTCTCCGATAATCTTTGGCAAACCCGTGATATTGTTGAGATGGCGCATGCTTGCGGTATTACCGTGGAAGGCGAATTAGGTTATGTGCCTGGTATCGAGGGAGAAAATGCAAAAATTCATCCGGGCGAGCTTGCCTATACCTCAGCTACTGAAGCCAAGGGATTTGTGGAGCGCACAGGAGTGGATTGTCTCGCGGTATCAATTGGTACCGTGCATGGTCGGATGAAAGGGATTCCAAAGCTTGATTACGTGCGACTGGCAAAAATCAAAGACGCAACGACTATACCTCTAGTGATACACGGTGGGACAGGATTGTCGGACGATCAGTACCGAAAACTCATCGCAAACGGCATTGCCAAAATCAATTACTACACCGGACTTTCCGATGTCGCCAGCAAGCGTATAAGGGAAAATGTGACTTCTGATCGCAAGGGTGACCAAAGCGTGCTGCTGTCCGGTGTGCGTGATGCGGTGAAGGAGGAAGTGGAACGATGCCTCTGCCTTTGGGGTTGTGGCGGGAGGGCAGCAGAAGTGTTGACGCAATGCCGTCCATGGCAGGAAGTAGAACACATAATGCTATATAAAGTTTCGGCAGCATTATCTGAAAACGAGGTGACTTCAATATTACGAGAGGCCAATAAATTAGTGGAAGTAATTCCAGGTGTGATGAACATTCAGAACAGCCAATCTTTAGAAGTCGACGGAAAATTTCGCTTCTTCATAAGGGTTAGACTTGCAAATGAAAGTGCTCTAGATTTGTTCAAAAAACATCCAGCACACACGCGGTTTACCAACAAAATTTTGCTACCAATAGCAATTGAACATGCTACTTTAGAAAGTAAAGAAATTTTGCATCTGCTCTGACTGAGGTAGATGCAAACAGTGGTTTCAGAAATGTTTAATGTAATGTTTCATTAATTTGAATGGAGCTCTGAAATCCCCGATTAATCAGCCTTTACTATTTGTACAAAGTGCCCTTGTTCTGCACTTTTAGTGCAATCATATTCACAGTCTCCCCGTTATCCAGTAAAGTGTTAACCCGTTCCTAACTAATAAGAGCAATAACATGAGCGATAAAGGACAGCAGTTGCAAGACCCGTTTTTGAATACATTGCGTAAAGAGCATGTGCAGGTGGCGATTTACTTGGTGAATGGCATTAAGCTTCAGGGTCAAATCGAGTCGTTTGATCAATATGTTGTGCTACTCAAAAACACAGTGACACAGATGGTTTATAAGCACGCGATTTCGACCATTGTGCCAGCGCGCGCGGTGACGATGCCTAGTGACGCTGCGGAATAATGCAACCCACTGCGGATGCAAATGCCGCAATTTTAGTTAGTATTGATTTCGGCAAAAACGATCATCAGGAGAGTTTGCAGGAATTGCGTTTGCTGGCTGAAACAGCAGGTGTACGGGTATTGGCTATTGTTGAAACCAAGCGTCAGCGCCCTGACGCGGCGTTGTTTGCAGGTAGCGGTAAAGTGCAAGAAATCGCTGCGATTGTTGAGCAATTAGAAGCCCCTCTCGTTATCTTCAATCACGATTTATCTCCTGCGCAAATGCGCAATCTCACTGCGAAGTTGAACACTCGCGTCATTGACCGGACCATGCTGATCTTGGATATTTTTGCGCAACGTGCGCAAAGTCACGAGGGCAAGGTTCAGGTGGAATTGGCGCAGCTCAAGTATCTATCTACCCGATTGACCGGGCAGGGCGTGGACATGGGGCAGCAAAAGTTTGCGGTGGGTGCACGTGGGCCAGGTGAAACGCAGTTAGAGTTGGATAGGCGCAAGTTGGATAGGCGCGTGCATTTGTTGAAAGAGCGGCTAGAGAAATTCAAGCATCAACGCAAGGTAATGCGTCGCTCGCGCAATCGTTCTGATGTGTTGTCGGTGTCCATTGTGGGTTACACCAATGCCGGTAAATCTACGCTGTTTAACAAGCTCACCAAAGCCAATGTTTATGTAGCCGATCAGTTATTCGCCACGCTGGATACCACGTCGCGTCGCATGTTCAGCGAAGGTGTGGGCGAAATTGTGGTGTCGGACACAGTTGGATTCATTCGTCATTTGCCGCATGGTTTGGTGGCGGCTTTCCGCAGTACCTTGGAAGAAACCATGCAAGCAGATTTGCTGCTTCATGTGGTGGATGCCAATAATCCTATTCGAGATGACCAAATCTCCGAGGTAAATAAAGTATTGGCAGAGATTGGTGCGGCTGATATTCCGCAAGTGTTGGTGTTCAATAAAATTGATTTGCAGGATGAGCCGCCCAGCGTGCAACGCGATGACTATGGTAGAATCGCCCGCGTTTTTCTGAGTGCCAAAAGTGGTGCAGGATTAGAAGGTTTGCAGCTGACATTGGCGGAAGCCAAAGCAGCGCGCCAAGAACAAATTGAGCAGTTACAAAATGAGGAGTAGGTAATGGGATTGAATGATCCGCAATGGGGTAAAGGCAATAATGGCGGCCCGCCTGATTTGGAAGAGTTGTTGCGTAAGATTAACCAAAAAGTGACCGCACTGTTTGGCGGTAAAGGTACGGGTGGCACTACGCCTAGTGGTACACCGATGAAGAACTTCGGTGGTGGCTTGGGATTGATTGCGGGCATCATTGCTTTGATTTGGGTCGGCAGTGGTTTTTACATTGTGGATGCCAGTCAGCGCGGCGTGGTATTGCGTTTTGGTAAGCAAGTTGAAACCACTGAGGCGGGGCCACGTTGGCATTTGCCGTTCCCAGTTGAAACTGTTGAAATCGTTAACTTGAGCCAAGTTCGCACGGTGGAAGTGGGCTATCGAGACAATGTCAAAAATAAGGTGATTAAAGAAGCGTTGATGTTGACCGATGATGAAAACATTATCGATATTCAATTTGCGGTGCAGTATTTCTTGAGCGATCCCGGTGCGTATTTGTTCAATAATCGTATGCCCGATGAGAACGTGCGTCAGGCTGCGGAAACCGCGATTCGTGAAGTGGTTGGAAAAAACAAAATGGATTACGTGTTGTATGAAGGTCGCGAACAAGTAGCAGCAGCTGCGACTAAACTTATTCAAGAGATTTTGGATCGTTACAAGTCCGGCATCTTGATCAGCAAATTAACTATGCAGAATGCGCAGCCCCCTGAGCAAGTTCAGGCAGCGTTTGATGATGCGGTGAAAGCAGGTCAAGACCGAGAACGGCAAAAGAACGAGGGGCAATCGTATGCGAATGACGTAGTGCCTCGTGCCAGCGGTGCGGCAGCGCGCTTAATACAAGAATCGCAAGGTTACAAGCAAAGCGTGATTGCCAATGCGGAAGGTGATGCGAGTCGCTTCAAGCAGATTTTGGTTGAGTATGAAAAAGCCCCTGCCGTGACGCGTGAACGTATGTATCTGGACATGATGCAACAAGTGATGGGTAATATCAGCAAGGTCATGGTCGATCAAAAAAATGGCAATAGCTTGTTGTATTTGCCATTGGATAAATTGGTGGAAAGTACGCGTGCTGCGGCTGCGCCAGCCGACCCAGCTGCTGCACCGGCATCAACTACCGCACCTATCACCACACAATCCAGCGATAACGATGCGGCACAACGCGCGCGCGATTCGGTACTCAGCCGCGACAGGGGGGCACGCTAATGAATAAGAAAATAACCAACGTGCTAATCGGCGCGGTCGCCGTGCTGATTTTATTGAGCATGAGCGTGTTTGTGGTCGATCAACGCCAAAATGCAATCGTGTTTGAGTTTGGCAAGGTTGTCAGTGTCAAAACTCAGCCAGGTCTAAACTTCAAAATGCCATTGGTGCAGAACGTGCGCTTTTTTGATTCGCGCATTCTCACACTGGACACAGGTGAGCCTGAGCGTTTCATCACAGCGGAAAAGAAAAACGTGATGGTGGATTCATTTGTAAAATGGAAGATCATAGACGTTAAGCAGTATTACATCAGTGTCGGCGGCGATGAAGTGCGCGCCAAAACACGTTTGATGCAGACGGTGAATTCCAGCATGCGTGAGGAGTTCGGCAAGCGCACCATCCACGAAGTGGTATCGGGCGAGCGCGAAAAAATCATGGATGTGCTGCGCGAAAAAACCGATGCTGATGCGCGCAAGATTGGTGTGCAAGTGTTGGATGTGCGTCTGAAGCGCGTTGATTTTCCCTTAGAGATCAGTGAGTCGGTGTATCGCCGTATGGATGCAGAACGAAAGCGCGTTGCCAACGAATTGCGGGCTTCGGGTGCAGCCGAAGGTGAGAAGATTAAAGCGGATGCAGATAAACAACGTGAAGTGATTCTGGCGGAAGCCTATCGCGAAGCGCAAAAAACCAAAGGTGAGGGTGATGCGAAAGCGTCCGCAACCTATGCCACTGCATTTGGCAAAAACACGGAATTTTATTCCTTCTATCGCAGCTTGGAAGCCTACAAGCAAAGCTTCAAAAACAAGAGCGACGTGATGGTGCTTGATCCGAGTTCGGCTTTCTTCAAGTACCTCAAAACCCCGAATAAAACGGGTAAGTAAGTGTTGCATTATTGGTTGCTCGGTTTGGCAATGATGCTGGTAATAGAAGGATTATTGCCGTTTGTCTTTCCTGAGTTGTGGCGCGAGACCTTTCGCAAGTTAGTGACGTTGGGCGATGGGCAGTTAAGGTTTATTGGTATTACCGCGATGTTGGCGGGTTTGTTGATTTTGTATTGGATTAAGTAAATGAACAATTGGCTATTGCCTGAATACATTCAGGACATGCTGCCCGAAGAGGCCTGGCGTGTGGAAGCAATGCGTGCGCAGATTCTCGATTTGATGCGTAAGTCTGGCTATCAATTGGTTGCGCCACCGCTGTTGGAATATGCTGAATCATTGTTGCTGGATGGCAGTGACGATATGGATTTGCGCACCTTCAAATTGGTCGATCAACTCAGTGGACGCACCTTGGCATTGCGTGCCGACATCACCCCGCAAGTGGCGCGTATCGATGCACATTTACTGAACCGCCAAGGTGTAGCGCGTCTGTGTTATGCCGGTAGTGTGTTGCATACTCAGCCTGTTGGGCTGACACGCACGCGTGAGTTATTGCAAATTGGTGCGGAGTTGTACGGACATGCAGGCATAGAAAGTGATGTGGAAATTCAGCAACTGATGCTGCAATCACTGACTATGATCGGTGTACAAAACGTGCATTTAGATTTGGGTCACGTTGCAGTATTCCGCGCACTAGTCAACTACGCCCAGCTAGAAAAAAACCTCGAAGGTGAATTGTTTAGCGCGCTACAAAGTAAAGACAGCGCGGCTTTGCAGTCGCTCACCGCATCGTTGGATGCAACTACACGCAACGCATTGCTAGCCATACCTAGCCTGTATGGTGACTGTGCCGAGGTGTTAGCGCGTGCGCGTAAAGTGCTGCCCGATTACGTCGAGATACGCACCGCGTTGAGTGATTTACAAGCGGCAACTCAACAAATTAAATCGCTAGTTGCCAGCGTGAGCATAGACCTTGCGGATTTACGTGGTTATCACTATCACACCGGTATGGTGTTCGCTGCGTATCATGCAGGTAGCCATGATGCGATTGCTTTAGGTGGTCGTTACGATGATCTTGGTAAGAGCTTCGGACGCGCTCGTGCCGCAACGGGATTCAGCATGGACTTGCGCCAACTGTATCAATTGCTGCCAGTGCAAATCACACAAAAAGGTGTGCTTGCGCCGCATTGTGATGATCCTGCATTGAGTAATGAGATAACAAAATTACGTGCAAAGGGTGAGGTCGTGATTGTGGATTTGTTAGGTGACGCAGTGCATCGTACTGAGTTGCAATGTGATCGTGAGTTAGTGTTGCGTGATGGTGCTTGGCAAGTCGTCGCGTTTTAATTTCAATTTTGAAAGTATCGTAATGGCAAAAAATGTAGTGGTAATCGGCACACAATGGGGCGATGAAGGTAAAGGCAAAATTGTTGATTGGCTAACCGACCATGCGCAAGGCGTGGTGCGCTTTCAGGGCGGTCACAACGCTGGACACACCTTGGTGATCAACGGTAAAAAAACCGTGTTGCATCTGATCCCGTCCGGTATTTTGCGCGACCATGTGATGTGCTATATCGGCAATGGCGTGGTGCTGTCGCCACAAGCCTTGCTTAAAGAAATGGACGAGCTACAACTCGCCGGTATCGATATTTATAACCGCCTGAAAGTCTCTGAAGCTTGTCCATTAATTTTGCCTTATCACGAGGCGATTGATAAAGCGCGTGAACTGGCGAAAGGTGATGCCAAAATTGGCACAACCGGACGCGGTATTGGCCCGGCTTACGAAGACAAAGTGGCGCGTCGTGCGATACGTCTGCAAGATATTTTTTACCGCGAACGCTTTGCTGCGAAGTTGGGTGAAGTCTTGGATTATCACAACTTTGTGCTGAAAAATTACTTCAATGCTACAACCGTCGATTTCCAAAAAACCTTGGACGATACCTTGGCGTTGGCGGAACGTATCAAGCCATTGGTGATGGACGTACCGCGTGCTTTGTATGAAGCGAATCAAGCGGGAAAAGGCTTGTTGTTCGAAGGAGCACAAGGCGCGTTGTTGGACATTGATCACGGCACTTATCCATTCGTCACCTCCAGCAACTGTATATCTGGCGCGGCGTGCGCGGGTGCAGGTGTCGGCCCGCAGATGTTGCATTACGTGTTGGGCATCACCAAGGCTTACACCACTCGCGTTGGCTCAGGCCCATTTCCTACTGAGCTGTACGATGCCGTGGACAAACGTGATCCGATAGGTGAAGGCTTGGCCAAGCGAGGTCACGAATTTGGTTCTACCACCGGACGTGCGCGTCGCTGCGGCTGGTTCGATGCAGCTGCACTCAAGCGTTCAATTCAAATCAATGGCGTGTCGGGCTTGTGCGTCACTAAGTTGGATGTGATGGACGGTATGGAAGTGGTTCGTATCGGCGTGGGTTATCGCATTAATGGCGGTGTGAGTGACATCCTGCCGGTAGGCGCGGATGCGTTGTCAGATTGCCAAGTGGTGTATGAAGAAATGCCAGGCTGGAGTGAAAGCACACTTGGCGTTCAACACTACGACAAACTACCGCAAGCGGCGCGCAATTATTTAGAGCGCATCGCTAAAGTGTGTGGCGTTCCAGTGGATATGATTTCCACTGGACCAGATCGTGATGAGACCATTGTGCTGCGGCATCCGTTTGAGTGATCGTGATAAATAAATTGCCCAAAATCTATTTCTGGGATGCTAGTGAACGATAAAAGAATAGGACTCGGTCACGCAAGCGCGACCCCGGCATCCGCTTCATCGGATGCTTTTCGAGTCCTGGCGCGAAGCACGAAGGTGCTTCGCTTGTTCTGGGCACAAAAAAGCTCGCTTGCGCGAGCTGTTTTATTTGGTGCCCAGAAGAGGACTCGAACCTCCACACCTTGCGGCACACGGACCTGAACCGTGCGCGTCTACCAATTCCGCCATCTGGGCATGTCTTACGAAGGCGCGCAATTTAATTGTTAAAGGAATTATTGTCAATGAAAAATAAAAAGAACTTACGTTTACAAGACCCATTTCTGGAGCGCGAGCGTGAGCAGTATGAGAGTCCTTTGCCGAGTCGTGAGTTCATCTTGCAGATACTTACCGAGCAAGGCGCGCCGATGGCTGATGAAGAAATGTTGGCGATGTTGCACATCGAGCCAGAAGAGGAAGATTTATTCTCACGTCGGCTGCGAGCGATGGAGCGCGATGGACAAATTATGCGTAATCGCAAACGTGCGATTTGCGTGGCAGACAAGCTCGATTTAGTTAAAGGAAAAGTGCAAGGTCATCCTGATGGCTTTGGATTTTTAATCCCTGAAGATGGTAGTGCTGATATGTTCCTTAGTGAAAAAGAAATGCACCAAGTGCTGCACGGTGATGTGGTGATGGTGCGCCAAAGCGGCGTGGATAGACGCGGTCGGCCTGAGGCGAAAATTATCGAAGTGTTGGAGCGTGGCAATAATCGCGTGGTTGGTCGTTTATATGAAGAACATGGCATCCAATTTGTCGTGGCGGAAAATCGTCGTATCACTCAAGACATTTTGGTGGCAGCTGGCGAAGCGGGTAAAGCAAAAGTCGGTCAAGTAGTGATACTGGAAATCATGCAGCATCCCAACAAACACGCGCAGCCTATTGGGCGAATTGTGGAGGTGTTAGGAAATTATGCCGATCCAGGGATGGAGATTGAAATTGCCCTGCGCAAGCATGATTTACCGTATGAATTTCCGAATGGTGTTGAGCGTCAAGCCAAAGCAATTTCTCCTACCGTTGCGGCTGAAGACTGGGCGGGTCGTGAGGATATTCGCAGCTTGCCACTGGTTACGATAGATGGTGAAACTGCGCGTGATTTCGACGATGCGGTGTATTGCGAACCAGAAAGAGATGGCTATCGTTTAGTGGTTGCCATCGCCGATGTAAGT
>CANFCA010000002.1 GCA_947445045.1 Gallionellaceae bacterium | reverse complement strand
TAACACCACCGTGAAGTGCCAAATTGCGCGTTTATTGGGTTGGTATGGGAGCGGCGTGAATAGCATGAGCCCGTTATTTATTCATCTTTCAGAGCGCATCGTGGCGCAATATTGCGCAGCGATAGATTTGAGCGCGGTGCAAAATGAAGCGGATTTCCTGTGTTTCGATTTGAATCAACCTGCCGCACCAGCGCGGGCGAATTCTGAAATTTCCGCTCAGCCCACCATGCGTTTTATTAACGTGGTGGGCGTAAAGCCGAAGCTGGCAGCCCTAATCACTACACTGGAAAAAAATATACTCCCTGATGATTTGAATTTGGGCGGCGTGTACGAAGCCAAAGTAGTGTGCGACGTAGCGAAATCACTACTTAGCTTTTTAAAAGAACCCCCGACGCGGCAAAGTGCGCGACGTAGTGTCAAAGTGAATATGACCGTCGTGAGTGGCTTTGAAAATACCGTTGAACATATCACTGCGGGGTTGAATTTAAGCACGGCTAAACCTGTGCAATGGGAACTTGAAGACATCAGTGCAAATGGTTTTTTAACCATATTGCCGCCACAAGGTTTTGATGGTTTGCGTATCGGCAGCTTGCTTGGTGTGCAACCTGCGGGTGTATCGAATTGGGGTGCGGCAATGGTGCGGCGCATGTCTCGCGATGAAGCGGGGCAGCTGCACATAGGCGTGGAAATGTTGGCGAATCAGATTGCTTGCGTGGCATTGATGCAAAACGGCTCAGCAAATGGTTACTTTGAGGAAGGGCAACTTGCGTTATGGTTGTACGCAAAACAGGCTGATGCCTCAGGCGAGGTGCAGATACTGATGCATGTTGATGCGTTCTCCGATGGACGCAGTTTGCAAACTGAGATTGATGAAAAAAATTATTTGCTGATACCGACTGGCTTGGTGGACAAAGGCGCGGATTATGATTTGGCAAAGTTTCGTTTGGTTGAACAAGAAGGTAGCCACCACGACGAATCTTATTGAGTTCGTCATTCCATTCCTTCGACGTCACTTCGTTACGATGATGTAACTACTAGCCATCTGACTAAGGCAGCAAGCTCCCAAGTCATTGGTTATCAGGACGAACGGTTTTTGCTATCCCTAAATGCAACCTCCACCCCGTCCGCCCTGAGCGTAGGCGGGGTTATCGCCGAAGTCGAAGGGAGGATTGTTAACCTTGCGTTAGGTTACCCAGCTTGAATCTTAAACTTCAACCAAGCCGCAATATCGCTGATCTCTTGCTCGCAAACCGAATGCTGCATATTGTATTCATGCCAATCCACATCACACCCTAGCGCGAGTAAAGCATCTTTCGATTTTTCTCCCACCGCAAAAGGAATCACGCTGTCGCTACGACCATGCGCCAGAAAAATCGGCGTGGATTTCGTTTCGGCGCACATTTCAGTTTTGGTTTGCTCACCGAGCGGTAAGTAAGTGGAAAGTGCCAGCACGCCGCCAAGCGGCACAGCTTGGCGCAATGCGGTGTGCAGCACCACCACGCCACCTTGTGAAAATCCCGCTAGGAAGATATTGCGCTGCGCAACGCCGCGCGCCACTTCCTGCGCGATTAGTGCTTCAACTTTGCTTTGTGAGGTGCGAATCCCTTCGGCATCTTGCCGCCCGCTGATGTTGGGTTCAACGATGTCATACCAAGCACGCATCACAAATCCACCGTTGATGGTGACGGGGCGCATCGGCGCGTGCGGAAAAATATAGCGCACCGTAACGGGCAACTTAATCTGTTGCGCAATCGGCGCAAAGTCCTCGCCATCCGCACCCAAGCCATGTAGCCAGATGATGCTGTGCTGGGGGTTTTTGCCTGTGTCGAAAGTGATATGTGGTAGAAGAGCCATGTCAGGTTTATTTTGTAATTGGTTTGCTTCGACTTCGCGGCAAAAAACTGCCGCTACGCTCAGTACGAACGGTCTTTATGAATAACACTCCCCCGTTCGCTCTGAGCGTAGTGCGTAGCACGAAGTCGAAGAGTATCTCATCGTTTTTACTGTCTTCATTGCTTATGTTGGCTCAGGAATAATTTCGCGCAGCACCTGAAAAATCTCGCGGAAATTCTTTGGCGGCTTGCTGGCTTCAATTTCTTTTTGCGCGTTGCGTATCAGCGTGCGCAAACGTTGTCCATCGGCTTCGGGATGTGCCGCGAGCAGCTCAGTCAGCGCGCTATCGTTCTCCAACAATCGGTCGCGCCAGCGTTCCAATTGGTGCATATAGGCGATGTGATGCTGCGACTTTCCCTTCCACGCATCTAGCTTGGCAATGATGGGCGCGGTTTCCACGTGACGCATCAGCTTGCCGATGTATTGCAGCTGGCGGCGTATCGCACCGAATTTGTTGAGGTTCTTAAACTCGCGTATCGCATCGTGCAGATTTTCCGGGATGTCGAGTTGCGCGAGTTGATCCTTGCCCAACTCAGTTAGCTCTTTGCCGAGATCACGCAACTCATGCATCTGCTTCTTTATCTTGGTCTTGCTCGGCGGCAGCTCTTCTTCGTCTTCGGCGACAACAACTTGATTGCGCAAGCCACGTCCACGCGTGATTTGGCTAGGTGCTTTGGGTGCATTGGGGCGGATGATTTCTACTTCGCCGTCGTCGAACTCCTCGTCATCTTCATAATCATCCTCGTCGTCATCGCTGAGATGAATGATAAGTGGCTCGTTTTCGTTGGGGTTTTTATTGCGTGTATTCATAATCGGTAATCTGGTGGATGCCTAACGATAATGGCGATGCTGCTATGATAACGCCTTTCATCAATTATCCCTCTGCTTATGAAAGCCTTAGCACATCACTCACGTCCCTTCGACTCCGCTCAGGACAGGTTCTCTCACACCGATGCAGCATTGCGCCACATTGCACAAGATATGCTGGCGTATGCCAAGCAGCGCGGTGCAACGGCTGCTTCTGCCGAGGTTTCGGAAGGGTTTGGGCAGGCCGTGACGGTGCGGCATGGTGAGGTGGAGACCATCGAATACAACCGTGATAAAGGACTAGGCATCACCGTTTATATTGGTCAGCAGCGCGGCAATGCCAGCACCTCGGATTTTTCGTCACAGGCGATACGCGATACGGTGGATGCGGCGTTGTCGATTGCGCGTTACACCGCGAAAGATGATTGTTCCGGTTTGCCCGATGCGGATAAATTGGCGCGCAAGCATATTGACCTCGACTTGTATCACCCGTGGGTATTGCCCGTGGAGGATGCGATTGCATTAGCGCAAGAGTGTGAGCAAGCCGCGTTGGATACCGATAAACGCATCAGCAATTCGGAAGGGGCGACGGTGAACGTGCATGAAGCGCAATTTATCACGGCGAATAGCTTGGGCTTTATTGGCGGCTATCCCACGTCGCGCCATAGCGTGAGTTGCGCCGTGATCGCGGGTAAAGACGATGCGATGGAGCGCGATTATTGGTACAGCGTGGCGCGGAATGCCAGAGAGATTGTCGAAGTGAAGCAAATCGGCCGCATCGCCGCCGAGCGCACCGTGCGTCGCTTGAAAGCCCGTCAATTGGACACCATGCAAGTGCCAGTGATATTTGAAGCATCGATTGCCGCCAGTTTGTTGGGGCATTTTGTTGGCGCGGTGAGTGGCGGTAGCTTGTATCGCAAATCTTCTTTTTTGCTGGATAAGATGAATCAGCAAATCTTCGCACCACACATCAACATTCAGGATATTCCAGACATCCCTCGCGGCTTGGCTTCCAGTCCATTCGATGATGAGGGCGTGCAAGTACAACGCCGTACTATCGTTGAAGATGGCGTGCTGCGCGGTTATTTCCTCGGCAGTTATGCGGCGCGCAAGCTGGGACTCAGCACCACGGGTAATGCAGGCGGCAACCATAATTTAATTTTGCAATCAGGCGAATTGGATTTTGCTGGGTTGGTAAAAACTATGTCGCGCGGCCTAGTGGTGACCGAGTTGATGGGGCAGGGGGTGAATGGCGTGACGGGCGACTACTCGCGCGGCGCGGCAGGCTTCTGGGTTGAGAATGGTGAGATTCAATATCACGTGCAAGAGATCACCATCGCGGGCAATCTCAAGGACATGTATCGCAACATTGTCGCGGTGGGCAACGATGTGCTGGTGGCAGGGTCGAGACAGAGTGGGTCTATTTTGGTTGAGGGCATGACGGTTGCGGGACGTTAAAATTTGGCAAAGGGAGCCGAGATGAAGTTGAATTTAGCGGGAATATTGATTGCGCTGTGTGCCTTTAATAGTGTGGCTTTTGCGGAGGCCGTCCCTGCCAGTGCAGACTATATTTATCAAGTTAAGCAAGGCGATAATCTTGGCAAGCTCTCCAGAGAATTATTGGACTCGCCCGCCCGCTGGAATGAAGTGTCTCGCTATAACAAACTCAAAAACTCCAATCTGATTACCCCCGGACAAATGTTGCGGATGCAGTTGGCTTGGCTGAAAAATGTTCCCGCTGAAGCGCATGTTGAATCGTTGACGGGTGTGGTAACGCTGAATGGACATGCAGTAAAAGTGGGCGATGCCGTGCCAACGGGTGCGACCTTGGAAACGCCAGCAGGCGGCAGTGTGCGATTGAGTTTGCCCGATGGCTCAACGATGAATGTGCTGGAAAAATCCAATGTGGCGGCCAAGCAGCTAGAGAAAAAGCAGCAAGGCAACTTCTTCACTGCTGTTTTTAGATTAGTTACAGGTCGTATCGAAGTTTTCAAAAAGAAGTATCCGTTGGGGCAAGCACCGTTGCACATTCAATCCAAGAACGCGACTATTGGCGTGCGGGGTACACATTTCCGTATGGGGCAAGAAGGTGACAACACGCTGGCTGAAATTGAAGAAGGGCAGGTCGCCTTTGATGCTGAAAAAATGACTCAGCATTTGGAATTGACGGGTATGCAGGGGTCGGTGGCGGATGGCGTGCATTCGATGAAAGTGATTCCGCTATTGCCCCAACCAAAGTTTCCCGCACTTGATGCCGTATTCTCGCCAACATCAGTTACTTTCACTATGCTTGAGTTGAGCGGTGCAGAAGGCTATCGCGGTGAAGTCGCCAATGATGAAGGCTTTGAACAGCTTGTTTTACCCGTGAAATCGACAACCAGTGTGATTAACATCGCTGGTTTGGGAGAAGGTCACTATTGGTTACGCTTGCGCGCCGTGGACAAACAAGGACTGCAAGGTATGGAAGGCAAGGCTGCCTTGTCGGTTAAGTGGTCGCGATCCACTTCTCACGCTTTAACATTTGAACCACCGCCAAAACCTGCCCTGCCTTCCAAGGCATTGCCGTTGGTGGTGCTCAATCCACCGACCTTCGAACAAGGTGACCAAATTATCGTCAATTGGCAAGGCGAAGCGAAGCTGCAATATGAGCTGCAAGTGGCGAGTTCAGAGGACTTCATGCTGCCTTGGATTACTCAAATTTCACAAGGCACACAACTAACCGTGCCAACACCGATGCCGGGTCATTACTTCATGAGGGTGCGTGCCTTGGATCAAAAGCATGTTGGCGAATGGAGCAACTTGGTAGATTTGGACGTGAAGTAAATGTACTTGGCACCTTTCCGATAAGTGTAGGCTAGTTTTTCCCGTACACCTCAACATGGTAGAATCCGCGCCTTTCCAGTTTTCAATCCTTTAGGAATCGTCGCTATGTTCTCCAGCAAAAACACTATCGCTATTTCCGATCCAGAGTTGTGGGTCGCTATTCAAAACGAAAATCGCCGTCAGGAAGATCACATCGAGTTGATCGCCTCGGAAAACTACACCAGCACTGCGGTGATGGAAGCGCAAGGCACCAAGCTGACCAATAAGTACGCCGAAGGTTATCCGGGCAAGCGTTATTACGGCGGTTGTGAGTATGTAGACGTGGCTGAGCAGTTGGCAATCGACCGCGCCAAGGCATTGTTCGGTGCGGAGTACGCCAACGTGCAGCCGCATTCTGGTTCGCAAGCCAATCAGGCAGTGTATGTTTCCGTGCTCAAGCCGGGCGACACCATTCTCGGTATGTCCCTCGCGCATGGCGGTCATTTGACTCATGGCGCATCAGTGAATATCAGCGGTAAGTTGTATAACGCCATTCAATATGGTTTGAACGCCAAAGAAGAGATTGATTGCGACCAAGTACAGGCTTTGGCTAACGAGCATAAACCCAAGATGATCGTGGCGGGAGCATCAGCCTATTCTTTGGTGATTGACTGGAAGCGTTTCCGTGCTATCGCCGATAGCGTCGGTGCCTATCTGTTTGTGGACATGGCGCACTACGCGGGCTTGGTGGCGGCTGGTTTGTATCCTAACCCCGTTGGCATCGCAGACTTTGTTACGACCACCACACACAAGACCTTGCGCGGCCCGCGTGGCGGATTGATTTTGGCAAAAGCGGAACACGAAAAAGCCCTTAACTCCGCCATCTTCCCGCAGTTGCAAGGCGGCCCGTTGATGCATGTGATTGCGGCAAAAGCGGTGGCGTTCAAAGAGGCTGCCAGCAAAGAATTTAAGGTTTACCAAAAGCAAGTGATTGACAACGCACGTGTGATGGCGAAAGTGTTGCAAGAGCGCGGTTTGCGTATCGTGTCAGGTCGTACCGATAGCCATGTATTCTTGGTTGATTTGCAAGCCAAGCAAATCACAGGCAAAGATGCAGAAGCCGCGTTGGGACGTGCGCACATCACCGTGAACAAAAATGCGATCCCGAATGACCCGCAAAAGCCTTTTGTCACCAGCGGCATTCGTATCGGCAGCCCTGCCATGACGACACGCGGATTCACAGAAATAGAAGCATTAAAACTTGCACATCTCATTGCCGATGTGTTGGATGCACCGAATGATGATGCGGTGATTGCGCGCGTGGTCGGCGAAGTGAAAAAGTTGACCACACAATTCCCGGTTTACACCGCGTAAGCAAGCTTCTATGAAATGCCCATTTTGCAAAGGGCCTGACACCCAAGTAGTCGATACCCGCGAAAGCGACGACGGCGATAGCATACGTCGTCGTCGTCGCTGTTTGTCGTGTGATAAACGTTTCACCACCTATGAAAAGGTGGAGTTGCGTATGCCGCAGGTGGTCAAACAAAATGGTATGCGCAGCGAGTTCGATGAAGAAAAATTGCGTATTAGCTTTAGCCGTGCGCTACATAAACGCCCGGTTTCAGCCGAGTTGGTCGATGAAGCTATTGATCACATCGTGCAAAAACTTTATGCGTCGGGAGAGCGTGAAATTGGTTCGCGGCAAGTTGGTGAGATGGTCATGCGAGAATTGTTCAAGCTTGATAAGGTCGCCTACATCCGTTTTGCCTCGGTGTACAAAAGCTTTCAGGACGTGGGCGATTTCACCGAGGCGGTCGAGGCCGTGCGCAAGTCACCACGCCGAAGCAAAAAGTAGAGTAGCTATGAGAATCCCTTCGACTTCGGCAAAAAGCCGCCTACGCTCAGGGCGAACGGGGTACTTACCTAGTGCGTTGAGTTTATTCAAAAAGCCGTTCGTACTGAGCGTAGGACACGCAGTGTCCGAAGTCGAAGCAAGCCAACTGTCGGGTTCGAATTAAATGTTCACCACTCAAGATAGCGTTTGGTTGGCTCAGGCGTTAAGGTTAGCCGAGCAAGGTCTGATCAGCGCCAGCCCCAATCCTCGCGTTGGCTGTGTGCTGGTTAAAGTTGAAAAAGTCATCGGCAGCGGTTGGCATCAACGAGCCGGAGAGCCTCACGCGGAAGTGTATGCGTTGCGCGAAGCAGGCGAAGCGGCGCGTGGCGCAACTGCTTATGTCACGCTAGAGCCGTGCGCGCATCAGGGCAAAACGCCTCCCTGTACGGATGCCCTGATTGCGGCGGGTGTGGCGCGTGTGGTGATAGCAGTTCAAGACCCTAACCCGCTGGTGGCAGACAAGGGCATCGCAAAATTACGAGCCGCTGGCATCGCGGTTGATTGTGGATTGATGGAAGCCGCCGCACACGAATTGAATGTCGGATTCTTTGCACGTATGACCCGTGGCACACCGTGGCTGCGCAGCAAAATCGCCATGAGTTTGGATGGTCGCACCGCTTTGGCGAATGGTGTCAGTCAATGGATTACGGGTGATGCAGCGCGGCAGGACGTGCAGCATTGGCGTGCGCGTTCCTGTGCCGTGCTGACGGGCATCAATACAATTTTGGCAGACGATGCGCAATTGAATGTGCGGGATGTTGAGACTTCGCGGCAACCTTTGCGGGTGGTGCTAGACAGCCAGTTACGCATACCGCTTACCGCTAAGATTTTATCGGGTGGCGTGTTGATTTATACCGCCACGCAGGATGAAAACAAACGCACCGCGTTGGAAAAGCATGGCGTAACCGTCGTAGTATTACCCAATCAAAACGGACAAGTTGATTTACCCGCGATGCTTAAAGATTTAGCACAACGCGGCATCAACGAAGTGCTGGTTGAAGCAGGCAGCATTTTGAATGGTGCATTGTTGCGCGCAGGGTTGGTGGATGAGTTGGTGTTGTATTTCGCACCGCAATTGTTGGGTGATATGGCGCGGGGCATGGCGAGATTGGGTGAGTTGAACCGACTGGATCTGCGTGTCGAATTGCAGTGGCAAGATGTGCGGCAAGTGGGCAATGACTTACGTATTTTGGCAAAGGTAAAAAATGTTTAGTGGCATCATCGCAGACGTAGGGCACATCGCAAACTCGTCAGATCGTGACGGCGGATTACGTCTCACCATCAACACGCACACGCTGTGTCTGGACGATGTGCAGCTCGGCGACAGCATCGCGGTGAACGGTGTATGCCTCACCGTTGTTGCACTAGATGGCAACGCGTTCACCGTGGATGTGTCGCGCGAGACACTCAATTGCACCGTGGGGTTGGATGCGATCAACGCAACCGTCAATCTGGAAAAAGCCTTGCGACTGTCGGATAGATTGGGCGGGCATCTGGTCAGCGGTCATGTGGATGGCGTGGGTGAAGTGGTCGCATTCGACGACTTGGGCGAAAGCTGGAAGCTGCTAATCCGCGCCCCGCAAACCTTGGCGAAATTCATCGCCATCAAAGGCTCGATCACCGTCAACGGCGTGAGCCTCACCATTAACCAAGTGCAAGGCAACGAGTTCGCACTAAACCTCATTCCTCATACGCTGGCGATGACCAATCTGAAAAATCTAACAGCGGGCAGTCGAGTTAATCTGGAAGTGGACTTGATTGCGCGCTATGTGGAACGGATGATGATTGCGGGGTAGCGTGATCTGGTGCTAATAAAGCACGAAACTCGTTTTCAAGCTGCGACCTCACTGCTGGAATCTGATTTTTAATTGCGTTCCATCCACCAATCCAAGCTTCCGATTTTTCTTTTCGCGTGTGATCCATTAATGAAGTTTCATCCCATTGTAGATACACGCCGAACTTAATGACGTGCAGCCTGACTTCGAGTACCAATTTTTTCAGTAATCTCGCAGAGATTTACGGGAAGGTAGATTTTGTTTTTGTCGAAGTATCGGAAAAATTCGGCTAGTTTGCTCATCGCGGCTTGTTGTTTCTGACGCTTGTCCGGTTCTCCTGAAAATTCCATAGGCGATAGAAAGCTTTCCGCTTCCCACATAACTTCTGCCAATAAGGAGTTGAGCTCCAATATTACCGTCGCCCGTTTTTCGTGCAAGCGAGCCAGCTTTATTTGATGCTCTATTGTGCGAAGTTGTAGTTCGTTTTTTAGTTGCTCAATCGCCGAATCGGCTTTTGCCTTAATTTCAATTTCGAATCGCTTACTATCGCGCAGAATCAATTTTTCGAGCAATGACTTGCCGAGCCAGCCGAGAACTGCCAGAACTATTGCGTTGCTAAGTATTGCTGCTAAGAGCGTTTGCCAGATTTCAATAGCTTGGATTAGACGTGATATTTAATTTATCAGCAAGCTTGCCATCATTGCATAGTGCGATTTAGCCCAATCCACCTAAAGCTGAAATGGTAGAATCGCACCATTATCGGCGGCACATGGTGTGCCGCTTTGCAGTTTATTCGAGGTTGGTTACATGGTAGGAATTTCACCCGTTACAGAGATTATCGCGGAGATGCGCGCCGGACGTATGGTGGTGTTGATGGATGACGAAGACCGTGAAAATGAAGGCGATTTGGTGTTCGCGGCGGAATTTGCCACGCCGGAAAAAATCAATTTCATGGCGAAGCATGGTCGCGGCTTGATTTGTTTGACGCTCACCGAGGCACATTGCAAACAATTGGATTTACCGTTGATGGTGCGTGAAAACGGCTTGCCACTGGCGACTAATTTCACGCTGTCGATTGAGGCGGCAAGTGGCGTGACTACGGGCATTTCAGCGGCAGACCGTTCGCGCACGGTGCAAGCCGCTGCCGCGAAAAATGCCAAGCCTAACGACATCGTGCAGCCCGGCCATATTTTCCCGCTGCGCGCGCAAAATGGCGGCGTGTTGGTGCGTGCCGGACACACCGAAGCAGGTTGCGATTTAGCCGAGTTGGCGGGGCTGACACCCGCCTCGGTGATTTGCGAAATCCTTAAAGATGATGGCGAGATGGCGCGCCTGCCAGATTTGATTGAGTTCGCCAAGTTGCATGGTTTGAAGATCGGCACGATTGCGGATTTGATTGAGCATCGCAGCCAGCATGAAAAATTGGTCGAGCGCGTGGCACGGCGCAACGTGCAAACCGCGTATGGTGAATTTGAGCTGGTGACTTACGTGGACAAAACCACGCAACGCACCCACCTGGCGTTGGTGAAGGGCGATATTCGCCATGATGCTGAAACCTTGGTGCGGGTGCATGAGCCCTTGTCGGTGTTAGATTTTTTAGAGCAGACCGATCACGCGCATTCCACCAGCGTGCATGAAGCATTGCAGAAAATGGCTCAGGCTAAAGCGGGTGTATTGGTGTTGCTGCATCGCACAGAGACATCGCAAGATTTATTGGCGCGCGCAACGCTGGATACAAGCAAGCAACAAACCACGCAATGGGATCCGCGTAGCTATGGTATCGGCGCGCAAATTTTGCGCGATTTGAATGTGGGCAAGATGCGGCTGCTGGCTACGCCGCACAAGATGCCGAGCATGGTGGGGTTCGGGTTGGAGATTGTGGGTTACGGAAATTAAAAAACTTGTCCACGAAAAACACGAAAGGCACGAAAAAAACTAACCACAAAATGCGGAAATTTTTTGCGGGTAACTCAAAATTTTTATTGGTTTTTATTTCGTGCCTTTCGTGTTTTTCGTGGACAGAAGGTTTTGCCTTTAACTAACTGAGGTAGCTATGAAAGAAATCGAAAAAAATCACAACGGTAAAAATCTGCGCATCGGCATTGTGCAAAGCCGTTTCAATCCTGAGATTTGCGAGGGCTTGCTGGGCGAATGCCGCGCACAGCTCGTCAAACAAGGCGTGGCGGAAGATGACATCTTGCTCGCCACGGTGCCGGGTGCATTGGAAATTTCATTGGCATTGTTGCAGATGGCTGAGAGCGAAAAGTTTGACGCGCTGATTGCTTTGGGTGCGGTGGTGCGAGGTGACACTTATCATTTTGAGATTGTGGCGAATGAGTCTGCGCGTTGCATCAATGAAGTTCAGTTGGCGTGTGGCGTTCCGATTGCTAATGCGGTACTGACCACCGATACCGATCAGCAAGCGATACAGCGTATGCATACCAAGGGCGGCGAAGCTGCGCTGGTAGCCATTGAAATGGCGAATTTATTGCGAGAGCTGACATGAACAAAGATCAAGAAGGCACGTTGATTGAAGTTAAGCATAACGTGAATAAAAGTCCGCGCCATCGCGCACGTGAGTTGGCGTTGCAAGGCATTTACCAGTGGCGGATTACGGCGGGTGATGCGACGCAAATTGAAAAGCAGATTCACGCTGAGAAAAATCTCGGTCGTTACGACAAAGCGATGTTTTCCAATTTGCTGTTAGGTACATTGCGTCAGCATATTGAATTGGAAGCCTTGCTTGCGCCGCACTTGGATCGTCCGCTGGATGAGCTAAGCCCGGTTGAGTTTGCGGTGCTGATGCTGGGCGCGTTTGAATTATCGGCGCAACTCGAAGTGCCTTACAAAGTGGTCATCAACGAGGCAGTCGAACTTGCCAAAACATTTGGCGGCACGGACGGACATAAATTCGTCAACGGCGTACTCGACAAACTCGCACCGCAAGTGCGTGCAGTGGAATTTGCAGGACGTACTTCATAAAGCGGATGATCCCGCATGTCAGAATTTGATTTAATACGCCGTCACTTCACCTGCGCCACACCAAACACACTACTTGGTGTCGGCGATGATGCTGCCTTGCTGCAAGTCAGTGAGGGCAGTGTCCTAGCGGTATCCAGCGACATGCTGGTTTGTGGCACGCATTTTTTTGAGGATGCAGATCCGTATCTGCTGGGACACAAAACACTCGCGGTCAATTTATCCGATATGGCAGCGATGGGTGCGCAACCGCGTTGGGCGACGTTGGCGTTGTCGCTACCCAAAGTTGATGAAACTTGGTTAGAACAATTCAGTGCAGGTTTTTTTTCATTAGCTCAACAGCATGGCGTGGAGTTGGTCGGCGGCGATACCACACGCGGGTCACTCAACCTTTGCGTGACCATCATGGGCGAAGTGCCGCAGGGTAAGGCTTTGCGCAGAGATGGTGCGCAAGTGGGTGACGAGGTGTGGGTGTCCTGCACCTTAGGCGATGCAGCTTTGGGCTTGGCGCATTTACAAGGCAAAATTGCCCTGCCTGAAGATGCTCGTATTCATTGCCTCGCAGCCTTGCATCAACCCACGCCACGTGTGGCTTTGGGGCTAGCTTTGCGTGGCGTTGCCACGAGTGCGATTGATATTTCGGATGGATTGTTGAGTGATCTCGGACATATCTTGGAGCGCTCTAAGGTTGGGGCAGAGATTGAGTTTTCGTTGTTGCCTATTGTGGAAGTATTACGAAAAAACTTAACCCACCCCAACCCTCCCTTGTCAGGGAGGGAGCGGCTGACTCCTCCCCTGATAAGGGGAAGCTGGGAGGGGTTAGGGGTTTCATTTTTGCAACACTGCATACTCTCAGGCGGCGACGATTACGAACTTTGCTTCACCGCCTCCGCCATACATCATGCCGAGATATTGCGCCTCAGCGAGAAGCTCAATTTACCGCTCACCCGCATCGGCAAAATCGTTGCAGGACAGGGCTGTGTCGTACAAGATGCGACAGGAAATCCACTCAAAATTGAAAGCACAGGCTATGACCACTTCCGATGAATTGTTAGTTAAACCAAGCTGGAAATTTTTATTCAGCCATCCTGCGCATTTGTTGTCATTCGGTTTTGGCAGCGGCTTGGCACGCAAGGCACCCGGTACATTTGGCACGTTGGTTGCTTTTCCGATGTATTGGTACTTAGCACCTCGATTGTCTAATCTCGTATTTATTTTAGTACTGATTTGGGCATTCGCGATTGGCATTTGGGTTTGTGATAAAACCGGAAAAGCCTTGGGTGTGGCGGATTACGGCGGCATTGTCTGGGATGAAATTGTTGCGTTCATGTTGGTGTTATTTTTCACCCCGCTGGGCTGGCATTGGGCATTGCTGTCATTCGTGTTATTTCGATTTTTTGATATTTTCAAACCGCCACCGATACGTTATTTTGATACCCATTGGCACGGCGGGCTGGGTGTAATGTTCGATGACCTGCTGGCGGCGGGCTATGCGTTATTGTGCTTGGCGCTTGTGAAAAGCGTGTTGCATTAAGCTGTTTTTACCAAAGGGGGAAATCATGCTGCGCACCTTGATATTGTTCCTATCACTACTCGTTCATGGCTTTGCATACAGCCAAGAATTCACCGCTAAAGTGATTGCCGTATTTGATGGCGATACGGTGTTGGTCAAGCGCGCTAAGGGCCTGGTAAAAATCCGCTTAGTTGGAATTGATGCGCCAGAAAAAGCACAGACCTTCGGTGAAACGTCCAAGCGTTCATTGTCGGATATGGTGATGGGCAAGCAGGTCACTATTAAAAGTCAGGCAATAGATAAATATGGGCGCATGGTTGCGTCCATCAATGTGAATGGCTTGGACGTGAACACCGAACAAATTCGGCGCGGCATGGCGTGGGAGTACTCAAATTTCCATAGCGATAAAAAACTGCTCGCGCTGCAAGAAGAAGCTAGGCAAGAGCCGCTTGGCTTATGGGCATTGAGTGACCCCATGCCACCTTGGGATTGGCGCAAACAGCATCCTTCTATTGCACCCATAGCAGATGCCGCGCCACCAACGGAGAATAAACTTGCTGAATTCTTCGACCCAAACTGCGGCACAAAGAAACATTGTTCAGAAATGACTAGTTGCGAAGAAGTGAAATTTTATTTGGCGAGTTGTGGCGCGAAAATGTTGGATGGTGATGCGGATGGCGTACCCTGTGAGAAATTATGTGCGCCAGCCAATTCAAAAACTAATTGAGCGACATCCCTGAGCATCACAGCGCAACGCTGAACCTTGTTGATACCAATCACCTAGCACCCAACGTTCGCAGTTGCGTCCATCCACAATATGTTCGTGGCGATTTGGGCGGTGTGTGTGGCCGTGTATCAATCGCGGATAGTGATAGGCACGTAACAGTGCGGCGACAGCATCGTCATTCACATCCATGATCTCTGTAGATTTATTTTGCTTGGCGACAGTGCTGTGCCGACGTAATTGTTCGATGTGCGCTTTGCGTGCAACGAGGGGTTGAGCCAGAAAATTCTTTTGAAAAGTTTCGTCGTGTACTTGGGTGCGAAATTTTTGATACTCAATATCGTCGGTGCATAAGGTGTCACCGTGGCTGAGTAAAGTCGGCGTGCCATATAAATCAAGCTGCGTAGGGTCATCAAGCAATGTCGCTTTGCAGGCACGGGCTAACTCAACTCCCATCAATAAATCACG
>CANFCA010000001.1 GCA_947445045.1 Gallionellaceae bacterium | reverse complement strand
TCCAAAAATCGCAAACCCATTGCTGTTCCACTTAACCGTGAAGCATTGGCGGTGTTACATCGGCAACTGGGTAAACATCCTTTACGGGTGTTTACTTATGTAGGTAAGCCGATAGCCAACGCCAACACTCGCGCATGGCGGAATGCCTTAAAGCGTGCTGACATTACAGATTTTCGTTGGCATGATTTACGGCATACTTGGGCAAGCTGGCACAGAATGCATGGAACACCCACGCACGAATTGCAACAGCTTGGCGGATGGAAAACAGCGGCAATGGTGGAACGTTATGCACACCTTGCACCTGACCATTTGGCGAGTGCGGCGGCTCGGTTGGATTCGGTGAAGTTGTTAAGCTACGATTTGGCTACGGTCACTAAATAAAAAAGGCTCGCATCGCTGCAAGCCTTGATTATATTGGTGGGTCTGGAAGGACTTGAACCTTCGACCAAAGGATTATGAGTCCTCTGCTCTAACCAACTGAGCTACAGACCCGAAAAAGTTTATAGCATTTATTTTTCGCTATCGAGGAAGCTCTTGAGCTTTTCTGAACGAGATGGATGACGCAGTTTACGCAGCGCCTTCGCCTCAATCTGACGAATACGCTCACGCGTCACGTCAAATTGCTTGCCAACCTCTTCCAGCGTGTGATCTGTGTTCATTTCAATACCGAAGCGCATACGCAATACTTTAGCCTCGCGCTGAGTCAGGCTATCCAAAATATCCGAAGTTGCCCCGCGCAGGCTGTCGTAAATTGCCGCATCGATAGGCACGGTTGTATGCGAGTCCTCGATGAAGTCCCCCAAGTGCGAATCATCGTCATCGCCCACTGGTGTTTCCATCGAGATGGGTTCTTTGGCGATTTTGAAAATCTTGCGGATTTTATCTTCCGGCATTTCCATCTTGATGACCAATGTCGGCACGTCCGCTTCTGTACCCGTTTCTTGCATGATTTGGCGCGAGATGCGATTCATCTTGTTGATGGTTTCAATCATGTGCACTGGAATACGAATAGTTCGTGCTTGATCGGCGATAGAGCGAGTGATGGCCTGACGTATCCACCAGGTGGCGTAAGTCGAAAATTTATAACCGCGACGATATTCAAACTTGTCCACGGCTTTCATCAAGCCAATGTTGCCTTCTTGAATCAGGTCGAGAAATTGCAAACCACGATTGGTGTACTTTTTCGCGATTGAAATCACCAAACGCAAGTTCGCCTCAATCATGTCGCGTTTAGCACGACGAGCTTTGGCTTCACCATTGGTCATCTGACGATTGATTTCTTTCAAATCAAGTATCGGAATACCAACACGTTGCTGCAAATCGAGTAGTTGCTGTTGGCGTTCTACAATCGCGTGTTCGTAACGACCCAGTGTTTCGCTGTAAGGCTTTTTCGTCTTGAGCTCTTGCGCAACCCATTGCAAATTGTCTTCATTTTCAGGAAAGGTCTTAATAAAATAAGGGCGCGGCATTTTGCCCTTTACTACACACATATCCTGAATACTGCGTTCGCTGCGGCGAACCTCTTCAACCAAGCCACGCATCGTGTCACACAAGGCATCCACTTGCTTCGCAGAGAAGCGGAATTTCATCAACTCTTCAGTAATGCTGGCTTGAAGCTTGTCATATTGCTTGCTGCGATAGCCGTGCTTTTCGTAAGCTTTACCTATCTTATTAAACAAATCAGAGATGACATCAAAACGCTCCATTGCATCCGCTTTTAATTGCGCTAAATTTGCTGCGGCCTCAGCAGCAGCCTCAGCAGCAGCCGCTTCTTCATCCTCTTCTTCAGCGTCATCAACATCTTCAGCTTCATCTTGAGTAACGGGCGCAGCAACAATGTCATTGTCGGTATCAACAAAGCCATCGATCAACTCATCAATGCGCATTTGGTCTGCGGAAATTTTTGTCACCAGTGCCAAGATTTCGGCAATAGTTGCCGGACACATCGAGATCGCCTGAATCATGTGCTTCAGGCCTTCTTCGATACGTTTGGCGATTTCGATTTCTTTTTCGCGAGTGAGCAATTCAACCGTGCCCATTTCGCGCATATACATACGTACAGGGTCGGTAGTACGGCCAAACTCAGAATCTACGGTAGAGAGCGCAGCTTCGGCCTCTTCCACCGCATCTTCATCCGTCACGGCGGGTGCAGCGTCGGTCATAATCATCGATTCAGCATCAGGCGCAACATCGCACACTGAAACGCCCATCTCGTTAATCATGCTAACCACGCCTTCGATCTGCTCGACTTCAAGCATGTCTGGCAAGTGATCGTTAATTTCGGCATACGTCAGATAACCGCGCTCCTTACCCAATACAATCAAGGCTTTCAGGCGCGTGCGGCGTGCATCAATATCCTGCTGTTGATCAGCAGCAGACTGCTCAATCACCTCAGCGGGTTTGCTGACTACTTTTTTCTTGTCTTTAGGCTTTGCCATGTTCAAATTCCCAATTACGTGATGCGCTGCGCTTGCTCAACAGCCGCAGAAAAGCGGCGGATTATACTCGAAAAAGCGACGTTTTCCTAACCGATTACTATGACTAGTTCCGGCGTAGCAATCGCATATATTCTTCACGCTCTACCGTATTCATCTCTTGCACGCTTTTATTGCCCAACCTGCTCTCCAACTCTTGTCTTTGCTGCGGCTCTTTATTAGTTTGAAGTTTTTTTAGCGCATCTAAGAAATAGTTTTCCACTTCAAAGTTTTCACCCCACTCCATCACACCAACTTGCTCAACGGCTAATAGTTTTTCATAGGCACTCCCTTGAAAATACTGCATAAGCGCCGCACTGCTCATGGTGAAGTCGGTTTCGCGCAGAACGGGCAACAATGCGGAAATCGCCTCCGCTTCGAAACCTTCGCCAACCCAGGCTTCCTGCATTTGTCCCGCTAAATTGGGTTGTGCAATTAAGCAACGCAACAAGGTGCGTTGTGGTGATATTTGGGTGCGACTCGTCTTTTTCAATACCGCCGGCTTGGCTCGTGCGACAGGCTTGATTTCATAAAGCGCCTCTAGCTCGGACTGGCTGATTCCCGCACGTTCAGCAAGTTCCTTGCGTAACAACAATGACGTTGCAGGCGCGGCTATTGCCGTCAGTAATGGCTTCGCACGCTGCAGCAGTTGGTTGCGTCCTTCCTGACTGCGCAAATCCAACTCCGCACTAATTTCACGTAAAAGATAAACCGACAAAGGCATGGATTCCTGCACGCGCTTCTCAAATTCTGCCTTGCCAAATTCACGAATAAAGCTGTCGGGATCATGTTCGGTGGGCAAAAATAGAAAGCTAATTTTTTTACCGTCTTGTAAATACGGCAGCGCATTTTCCAGCGCACGCCAAGCGGCTTTTTGACCTGCCCTATCGCCATCAAAACTAAATACGATGTGCTCGGTAATGCGTAATAATTTTTGTATGTGATACGGGGTAGTTGCCGTCCCCAAGGTCGCCACAGCATATTCCACGCCGAGTTGCGCCAAGGCCACCACATCCATATAGCCTTCCACAACCAATACTTTTTGTTCAGCGCGTATGGTTTTTTGCGCTTGAAATAAGCCATACAGCTCATGACCTTTTTCAAACAGCGGCGTTTCAGGTGAGTTCAAATACTTGGGTTCGCCCTTATCCAACACTCGACCGCCAAAGCCGATGACTTGCCCGCGCACATTAATGATGGGGAACATAATGCGATCACGAAATCGGTCGTAGCGTTTGCCTTCGTCGTTGTTGACCACTAAGCCCGTTTCATTCAATGTTTCATCTGCGTAATTTGAAAAGGCGGCTTCCAAGTTTTGCCAAGCATCGGGTGCATAACCGATACCAAATTTGGCGGCGATTTCACCATTCAATCCACGCTGCTTGAGATAATCAATCGCGCGTGGCGAGAGCTTGAGTTGCTCTCGGTAATATCGCGTGGCGGTTTGCATGACTTCATATAAATCGGGGGCAACCTTCTGATGAACCTCACCCGCAGAAGTACGTTCGTGCGGCACTTCCAAACCTACGCTGCGCGCCAGCTCTTCAATCGCGTCCACATAGCCCAAGCCGAGATGTTCCATGACGAAACTAATCGCCGTGCCATGCACACCGCAGCCAAAGCAATGATAAAACTGCTTGGTTTGGCTGACTGTAAAAGAAGGAGATTTTTCGTTGTGAAAAGGACAGCAGGCAGAATAATTCGCACCCGCTTTTTTGAGCGGCACGTATCGCTCGATGACATCCACGATGTCGAGACGATTGAGCAAATCCTGAATAAAACTCTTAGGGATCACGCCAACACCGCCTTTACATTGCCACAGCTAAAGCCGAGGAATGGTTGGTATTATTTGGATAACTGCGACTTAATCAAAGCTGAAACTTTGCCCATATCGGCAAGACCCGCCAACTTGGGCTTAACTACCGCCATGACTTTACCCATATCTTGCGGGCCTGCTGCACCTGTTGCAGCAATAGCTTCAGCAACAGCGGCAATGATTTCGGCTTCTCCAAGCTGCTGCGGCATATAGTTTGCCAACACCGTCATTTCAAACTTTTCGACATCCGCCAAATCTTGGCGACCTGCCGCTTCGTATTGACTGATGGAATCGCGACGCTGCTTATTCATCTTTTCGATAATGGCAATCACATCGGCATCCGACAGCTCGATACGCTCATCGACTTCACGCTGCTTCATTGCCGCGAGCAAAAGGCGAACAGCCCCAAGACGCGCCGTATCTTTGGCGCGCATTGCGGCTTTCATATCATCGGTGATTTGCTGCTTGAGGCTCATAACTATTTGCTGCTGCGCGCTAAAAATTGGCGCGGCAACTTAATCAATAGAGCTTAGGAGGAAGAACTTGACCCATCAAACGCTTGTAATGACGCTTTACTGCCGCTGCCGCTTTACGCTTACGTTCAGCGGTTGGCTTTTCGTAGAATTCGCGCGCGCGCAAATCAGTCAACAGACCAGTCTTTTCCACGGAACGCTTAAAACGACGCATTGCAACTTCAAACGGCTCATTCTCTTTTACACGTACTGTTGTCATGAACAAACTACCTAACTAAAAAATTGAGGGCGCGATTCTAGCAAAACAGTCTGCTTGCCACAACCACAATTTACGAAATCGTAATTCTCGCGAATTTTCGCTTCCCTACCTGCGCCACAACTATCGCACCCGCCGCCACCGTTAAAGTTCTGTCGATAACTTTTTCGCCGTCCAACTTAACCCCACCTTGCTCAATCGCACGAATTGCCTCGGACGTGCTGCTTGCCAGCCCCGCTTGTTTGAGCAATTGTGGAACGGTGATGCTGCCATCTGGTGCGCGCACGCTGATTTCTGGCATATCGTCTGGCAACACGCCCTTTTGGAAGCGTGCTTCAAATTCAGCAAGCGCATCGACTGCCGCTTGTTGGGTATGAAAGCGTGCGACGATTTCTTGCGCTAGCAATACCTTAATGTCACGCGGGTTGCGTCCGCCCACCACCTCTGCTCGCCAGCCCGCGATTTCATTGAGGCTACGGAACGACAACAGCTCCAAATAACGCCACATCAAGGTATCCGAAATCGACATGAGTTTGCCGAACATATCTTGGGGAGTGTCGGTGATGCCAATGTAATTACCCAAGGACTTGGACATTTTGTTTACGCCATCCAAACCTTCCAGCAATGGCATAGTAAGGATGCACTGCGCAGGCTGACCATAGTGTTTTTGTAGCTCACGACCCATCAGCAGGTTGAATTTTTGGTCTGTGCCACCCAATTCAATATCTGCCTTCAGTGCCACGGAATCATAGCCCTGCACCAGCGGGTAGATAAACTCATGGATTGCGATCGGCTGACTGCTTTTGTAGCGCTTCGAAAAATCATCGCGCTCCAGCATTTGCGCCACGGTATGGGTGGCGGCAAGACGTATCAGGTCAACCGCACTAAATGCATCCATCCATGTGGAATTGAATACAACCTCGGTCTTGTCGGGGTCGAGTACCTTGAATACTTGCGCACGATAACTCTCCGCATTGGCAAGCACCTGCTCACGAGATAACGGTGGCCGTGTGGCGTTCTTACCTGTTGGATCCCCTATCATGCCGGTGAAGTCACCAATCAAGAACAAGGCGTGATGTCCCAAGTCTTGCAGTTGGCGCATTTTATTGAGCAATACAGTGTGGCCAAGATGCAAGTCAGGCGCGGTCGGGTCAAAGCCCGCCTTAATGCGCAGCGGGCGACCCAGTGCGAGCTTTTGCTTTAACTCACTCTCCACCAGCAACTCGTCTGCGCCACGCTTAAAAACCGCCAGCGCATCTGCTGGACTTACTTGTGTATTCATCATTTTATCTTCAATTTCAATTGTTTCAAAAGCCAATAACCGTTCAATATCGACTCACAACCGCTTGTCGGTCATTTTTCACCATTTGCTTCACTAGATTGCCGCTTATCAGTTCGGTTTTGAGACAGGAACTCATTCTGGTAAAGTGCGCACCAATCTAGTACATAACACCTTGCTAAATATAGCAAAGCATCAAGGGGGCACGAATGTTAACTCAAAATCTACTTAGCCAAGAACGCAAAATGAAATTGCGTTGGTTCGTGGCACTATCCACCATCCCATTACTTGGCGTGGTTACTGCGTTTGGCTTGGTGTCGGAAAGTGATCTGGGCTTAACGAAGACCAATGTTACCATCGAAGAAATTAACTTGCCTCAAGTAGCAATTGCCGAATCCACTGCTGCCAGCTTTTGGCGCAACGAACATATGCAACGTGGCGACACATTATCCGCATTATTGAGCCGCTTGAATGTTTCCGATACTGCCGCGATTAATTACTTAATCGGCGCACCTGAAGCCGCCTCTTTCCGCACTTTAGCAATTGGCAAAGAAGCGCAAGCCGAAACCAGTGCCAATGGTGAACTGATTAGCCTACGCTTTCTCAACAGCAACAACGACCAAGTTTTAATTGACAAGCAAAACGGTGAATTCCAGACCAAAATTTTGACGGTGCAATTGGAAAAGCGCATATTCGTACGCACTGGCGAAATCAAAACTAGCCTATATGCTGCGACCGACGCGGCTGGCATGCCTGAATCGGCAGCGAATCAATTAACCCAGTTATTTGGGGGCGACATTGATTTTCACCACGACATAAAACCTGGCGACAAATTTACTGTCGTTTACGAAATGGAATACAGCAACGGCGCGTTGGTAAATACAGGTCGTATTCAGGCTGCTGAATTTATTAATCAGGGTCATTCATACCGCGCAGTGTATTTCTCAAAAGATGGGCAAGCTGGCAGCTACTACACACCCGAAGGTAAAAATGTAGAAAAGGCCTTTTTGCGCTCGCCAATTGAATACTCTCGCGTCAGCTCCGGCTTTAGCTCTTCTCGGCTACACCCTGTGCTGAACACCATGCGTGCTCACAAAGGTGTCGATTTCGCTGCGCCAATAGGCACTCCCATCAAAGCGACTGCTGATGGCGTGATTGCTTTTGCAGGAAAAGAAAATGGCTACGGCAATGTGATTAAGATGGAACATCAAGGTCGCTACAGCACTGTATATGGTCACTTGTCGCGCTTTGCAAGCGGATTACGCAATGGTCAGCGCGTTAAGCAAGGCAGCGTAATCGGTTATGTCGGTATGACTGGCTTAGCCACTGGTCCACATTTGCATTACGAATTTAAAATTGATGGTCAGCAACGCAACCCAATGAGCGTGGCTTTGCCAAGCGCACAACCGGTTAGCGCGGCATACAAAACTGCGTTTCAATCAGTGGCCATCGACTTCGTCGCTCGCCTGAGTTTATTGCGTAACACTAATCTCGCCAAACTCGACTAAGCATCACGTGCGACAACTCTACATTGGGTTGATGTCTGGAACCAGCTTGGACGGCATTGATGCCGTCCTTGTTGATTTCGGGCAGGCAAAAATGCAACAGCTTGCGCAACACTACCTACCTTTTGACGACATACTGAAAAATAATCTGCTAGCGCTGCACCTGCCGAGTCACAATGAACTTCATCAATCGCAAATCATCGGAAATCAACTTGCCAAACTTTACGCCCGTGCAATTCAACAATTACTGAGCACAACCAATTTAACTAGCGCAGACATTCAGGCCATAGGTTGTCACGGTCAGACCATTCGCCATAACCCTGAACACGGCTATACCCTGCAAATCGGCAATGCCGCGCTGCTAGCTGAATTAACCAACATTACAGTCATCAACGATTTCCGCAGTCGTGACATCGCAGCAGGCGGGCAAGGCGCACCGCTCGTCCCCGCGTTTCACGATAAAGTATTGCGTGATCCCAATACACATCGCGTTATCGTTAATATCGGTGGCATTAGCAACCTGACCAACCTTGCGCCTAACATGGACACATCTGGCTTTGACTGCGGACCTGGTAATTTGCTGATGGATGCTTGGTGTATGCAGCACTTAGCACAGCCTTACGACAAAAATGGCGAATGGGCTGCAACGGGGAAAGTCATTCCTGAGCTACTGAAGCAAATGCTAGCTGAACCGTTCTTCACGCTACCGCCACCCAAAAGCAGCGGACGAGACTTGTTTAATTCCGCATGGCTAAATACCAAGTTGCAAGGCAACGAAGCGTTAGCCGATGTGCAAATGACGTTACTAGAGTTAACTAGCGTCACCATCGCTCAAGCTATTCAGCAGTATTGTGTAGGCGCAAAAGAAATTTATTTATGTGGTGGTGGTGCGCGTAATCAAACTTTGCGCAATCGACTAATCGCATTACTACCGAATTTCAGCATACAAACAACCAACGTACTAGGTGTGGATAGCGACTACTTGGAGGCCATCGCTTTCGCTTGGTTAGCACAGCAAACACTTAACGGACAGCCGTCCAACTTGCCGCAAGTCACAGGCGCGAAACACGCGTGTGTCTTGGGTGCAGTTCACCACGCGTAAATGAAAACGGAACGCAAAAGCGTCCCGTAGTATTTGCAACAACGTTAATTGACTACGCCGAAAACGATGATCCACAGCCGCAAGTCGAGGTTGCATTTGGATTCTTGATAACGAACTGCGAACCTTCTACGCTTTCTTGATAATCAATTTCCGCACCCACCAGATACTGAAAACTCATCGGGTCGATCAATAATTGCACGCCGTTTTTGTTCAACACGGTGTCGTCTTCGTTGGTTACTTCATCAAACGTAAAGCCATATTGAAAGCCTGAACAACCGCCACCACTCACGAACACGCGCAGCTTCAAATCGGCGTTGCCTTCTTCGGTGATGAGTTCTTTTACTTTGTTCGCCGCATTGTCGGTAAACAACAAAGGGTCTTGCACTTCAGTCATTGCATTCATGGCTTACTCCTAAAATTATTCATCGTTCAACTTACGATGTAGCCATCATACTGGAATGAGGGAAAATTAAACACTCCCCCTATCGGGTTATGGCAATAACGGCACATTGTTCAGTGCGGTGTTTTCTGGCAGTCCAAACATGATGTTCATGTTCTGTACAGCTTGCCCCGCCGCACCTTTCACCAAATTATCTATTACTGACAACACCACCACGGTGTCACCACCCTGCGGACGATGTACAGCGATACGGCAATGGTTCGCGCCACGCACCGAACGCGTTTCAGGATGACTGCCTGCAGGTAATACATCGACAAATGGCTCGTTTACATAACGCGCTTCAAACAGAGCTTGCAGGTCAACCTCGCGGGTTAACTTGCCGTACAGTGTGGCGTGAATGCCGCGTATCAACGGGGTGAGATGCGGCACAAAAGTCAGCCCCACCTCCTTGCTCACCGCGCGTGCCAAGCCTTGCTTTATTTCTGGCAAATGCCTATGTCCTGCTACGCCATACGCCTTAAAGTTGTCGCCTGCTTCGGCAAACAGTGAACTGATTTCAGCTTTACGTCCCGCGCCCGATACGCCCGACTTTGCATCTGCAATAAGGCTACTCAGATCAATCACCCCCGCTTCCAACAAAGGAAGAAAGCCTAGTTGCACAGCGGTGGGGTAGCAGCCTGGGTTTGCCACCAGTCGTGCAGTTTTAATCTGCGCCCGATTCATTTCTGGCAGTCCATACACCGCCTCGGCAACCAAATCTGGACAAGCGTGCATCATGCCATACCACTTTTCCCACGTCGGAATGTCCTTGATACGAAAGTCTGCTGCGAGGTCAATCACCTTCACCCCCGCCTCCAGCAAGGCACGAGTTTGCTGCATCGCAATACCGTTGGGCGTAGCGAAAAAAACTAAATCGCACTGCTCAAGATGCGCTTCATCAGGATGGGTAAACGGCAAATCCACAAAGCCACGCAGATTAGGAAACATTTGATTCACCAATGTTCCCGCATCGGCACGCGAGGTAATGACTTGCAATTTAACCTGCGGATGCGCGACTAATAGGCGTAGCAACTCCACGCCCGTATAGCCTGTGCCACCCACTATGCCCACTTTAATCATCACAATTTCTCTCAAATAAACTGTTACACATGATACCTAAATTTGGCTCGCCCATACAAAAAGCCGCCCGTAGGCGGCTTTTGCTGTAATCCAAAACGATTAACGCTTGGAGAACTGCTTCCTACGGCGCGCTTTACGCAGACCCACTTTTTTACGTTCAACTTCACGCGCATCACGAGTGACCAAACCAGCCTGTTTCAGAACTGTTTTGAATGTTGCATCGTAGTCGATCAATGCACGTGTAATACCATGACGAACCGCACCCGCTTGGCCAGATTCACCACCGCCGGATACGTTAACCATGATGTCAAATTTGCCTAATGTCTCAGTCAAAGTCAAAGGTTGACGAACCACCATACGGCCTGTTTCACGAGAGAAGAACACATCCACTGGCTTATCATTAACGATGATGTCACCCTTGCCTGCCTTCATAAACACACGTGCTACCGCGCTTTTGCGACGACCCGTTCCATAATTGTAAGCAACTGTCATGATTACGCCTTCAACAAATTAACGATTTTAGGTTGCTGTGCTTCGTGCGGATGAGCCGCGCCTGCATAGACCTTCATTTTGCGCAACATTGCGTAGCCCAGAGGACCTTTTGGCAACATGCCTTTAACTGCTTTTTCCAACACACGGCTTGGATGACGCGCTTGCAATTTGTTGAAGTTAGTCGTGTACAAGCCACCAGGATAACCTGTATGGCGATGGTACAACTTACCTTCAGCCTTATTACCCGTCACACGCAACTTATCCGCGTTAACAACCACAACGAAATCGCCTGTATCCACGTGTGGGGTATAGATTGCTTTATGCTTGCCACGCAAACGTGAAGCAATTTGTGCTGCCAAGCGACCTAGCACTTGGTCGGCTGCATCAACCAGAAGCCAGTCATGCTGGACTTCTTGTGCTTTAGCGGAAAATGTTTTCATAGCCAAAATACCTAAAATTCAATAAGTAAAACTCGAAGGGCGCGCATTCTATTGCAGCCAACACAACCCTGTCAAACGCTATTTACGAAAGCCTAACGCAAGGGTCTCTTCAAGCGCAGCAGAATCAAGCTGCACTGTAGAATGTTGTGCATTCCAATAACGTCACCAGTATATATGTCTTGGTTTGCCATAAACATAATTGCCACGTTTTTATTGCCTCCGTTGAGTTTATTACTTTTGCTCCGATTAGGCGTTGCATTGCTGTATCGCCGCCCCAAAATCGGGAAGCCGTTCTTGTTAGCGACGTTTTGCTTATTATGGGTTGCCCACACCATACTTCGCCGAAGGTGCGCTGCATTTACTGGAAGCTCAGACGGCTGTCCTTGATAACAAGCCACACAACGCTGATGTGATTGTGATACTCGGTGGTGGCACATATTTTCGCGCACCCGAATACGCTGGTAACGACTCGGTTTCGGATACTACGTTGGCTAGATTGCGCTACGGTGCAAAGCTACAACGTGAAACTGGGAAGCCGATTTTGGTCACGGCTGGCAAGCCAGTGGGCAACAGCGTTGCAGAGGCTACGCAAATGCGCGCTGCCTTAGAGCAAGACTTTCATGTGCCCGTGCAATGGACTGAAGAGACTTCGGACAACACTTACAAAAATGCCCTTTATACATTTCAAATTTTACAAAAAGCAGGTATCAAGAAAATTTACTTAGTCACCCATGCCAGCCACATGCCACGCGCTGCGGCCATCTTTCGTAAGGTCGGATTTGATGTGGTCGAAGCCCCCACCGCGTTCACTACCCGTTATGAAATAAATTTACTGGCATTTTTGCCACGATCTGAATCACTACAAGACACTAAAATTTTCGTTCATGAAGTGATTGGGCTAGTCTGGTATCAGTTAAAATCCAGTTTCATCAATAAATCGTAATAGAAAGTTCGCTATGAAAGCACGGGTCAAATGGGTTGAGCAGGTGTCATTTTTGGGTGAAACTGAAAGCGGTCACGCGGTGCTTATGGATGGCGCACCAGCGGCAGGCGGGCGCAATCTCGGCCCGCGCCCAATGGAAATGTTGCTGCTAGGGGCCGGTGGCTGCACCAGCTTTGATGTGATTGCGATTCTGAAAAAAAGCCGTCAGGCCGTTACCGATTGTTATGTGGAACTCAATGCAGAGCGTGCTGAAACCGACCCGAAAGTATTCACCAAAATTCACATGCATTTTGTCGTGACGGGCAAAGACATCAAGCCGGAAGCCGTAGAAAAGGCCATTAAATTATCGGCTGAGAAATACTGCTCCGCATCCATCATGCTCGGCGCGACAGCGACTGTGACACATGATTTCGAGGTGATTCAAGAGCAGTAAAGTTGTGAAAGGTGAAGCGTAGAAATGGTTCTACATTCTACCTTCCGCTACCCTTATATTCGGTAGGCTGCGTGCGTCAACACCTTGGAGCTGGCTTGCATCAACGTCTTGAGCGGCGCAGGCAATTCCTCACCACCCAGTTGCGTCGCCATTTCCGAGTGTTTGGTTTCATCTACATACATTTGCTGCACAACGGCACGACTTTTCACATCTTGCTGCGGCAAGCTCCCCAAATGACTTTGCAAATGCCCGCCGACCTGATGTTCAGTCTCCGCAAGAAAACCCAGATTCCACTTGTCGCCCAACAGTCCGGCGAACGCGCCGAGTGCCAGCGAGCCGGTGTACCACAGCGGGTTTAGCACGCTCAAGTGCCCGCCCAACTCATGTACACGTCGAGATGTCCATGCCAAATGCTCGGTTTCTTCCTGCGCGGCTTGTTGCAACTTTTGTTGCACGGCGGGATCACGCGCCGTTAAAGCTTGCCCTTGATACAACGCCTGCGCGCAAACTTCACCGCTGTGATTCACCCGCATTAGCGCGGCAGCATGTTTTTTTTCGGCTTCATCTAAAGGCGCATCTGGCAGACCCGCATCGGGGTGGGGGCGCACGCTGTGCGCTTCGCTAAACAAGGTGCGCAAACCTTTATCAAACTCAATGATTAGATGATCTAACATAACTGCCCCCGAAAATTGTTAAGCAAAAATCTTAGCCAGTTCCACACCAGGATCGCTTGCCCGCATAAATGCCTCGCCCACTAAAAACGTATTCACTTGCTGATCACGCATCAGCTTCACATCCGACGCATTGAGAATGCCGCTTTCTGTGACCACGATGCGATCTCCCCCACCCCAACCCTCCCCCGAAGGGAGAGGGCTTGCTTCTCGTATGCATTTCAACAAATCTAATGTTGTTTGCAAGCTCACTGCAAAAGTACGCAGGTTACGATTGTTCACCCCCACCAGAGGTGTGCTTAATTGCAGTGCGGCATCCAGCTCATCCGCATTATGCACTTCCACCAATACTGCCATACTGAGGCTACGCGCCAAATCTTCAAACGCCTGCATTTTCGCCACACCCAGCGCAGCGGCGATGAGTAAAATCGCATCTGCGCCCATCGCACGCGCTTGATAAATTTGATATTCATCCACGATAAAATCTTTACGCAGCACCGGCAAGTTACAAGCCGCACGTGCTTGTTTTAGATACTCAGCATTGCCTTGAAAGAATTGTTCGTCAGTCAACACAGACAAACATGCTGCACCATGTTCGGCATAGCTTCGCGCAATTTCCGCCGGACGAAAATCTTCGCGCAATACGCCTTTGCTGGGGCTAGCCTTTTTAATTTCGGCAATCACCGCCGCGTGCCCAGAGGCAATTTTATTCCGAATTGCCGCAACGAAATCGCGTGTCGGCAATGCCTGCTCTGCCTCGGTGCGAATGACGTTAAGTGGCTTAACCGCTAATGAAGCCGCCACTTCTTGCGCTTTAACTGCGAGGATTTTATTTAGGATGTCGGACATTACTACTTCTGCATTTTAAGTAAGGCGCGCATTTTAACACTTAGGGTAAAATGCACGCTGATATTGAACACGACTTCATCATGCAAAACGTAAAAGACTACATGCAATCGGTTGGACAAGCGGCTCGTAACGCTTCACGCAGTATGGCGCAGGCAGATACAGCCGTGAAAAATCGCGCACTCGAAGCCATCGCTGCCGCCATTATAAAAAGCAGCGCGGCACTCATCACAGCAAATGCTAAAGATGTTGCGGCTGCGCATGACAATGGCTTGGATGCCGCATCAGTCGATCGCCTCACACTCACCGAAAAAACCATCAAAGGCATGGCAGAAGGCTTGCAACAGATTGCCTCCTTGCCTGATTTGATCGGCGCAATTAGTGATTTGAGCTTTCGCCCTTCCGGTATTCAAGTCGGCAAAATGCGTGTACCGTTAGGCGTGATTGGTATTATTTACGAATCGCGTCCAAACGTCACAGCAGATGCGGCTGGATTGTGTTTGAAATCAGGTAATGCATGCATCTTGCGCGGCGGCTCGGAAGCGATTCATTCCAATCAAGCTATCGCCGCTTGCGTGCATCAAGGTTTGCGTGAAGCGGGCCTGCCAGAGACCGCTGTGCAAGTAATCGCCACGACGGATCGCGCTGCAGTGGGTGAACTCATCACCATGAAAGATTATGTGGACGTGATTGTGCCACGTGGCGGCAAGGGCTTGATCGAACGCATCTCCAGTGAAGCGCGCATCCCCGTCATCAAGCATTTGCACGGTGTGTGCCATGTGTATATCGACGACGACGCTGATCTGGAAAAAGCTATACGTATCGCCGATAACGCCAAAACACATCGCTACGGCGTATGCAACGCCATGGAAACTTTACTGGTAAACACAAATATTGCGGCAAAAGTGTTACCTGATTTGTGCAAAATTTACACCGCAAAAGGTGTTGAACTGCGTGGTGATGACGCATCACGCAAACTCGTTCCCCAGATGAAAATTGCCACTGAAGAAGATTGGCATACAGAATACCTCGCGCCGATTTTGAGTGTGCGCCTAGTTGGAAATCTGGATGAGGCACTTGCGCACATCGCTACTTATGGCTCACAACACACGGATAGCATCGTTACGGAAAATTACACCAAGGCAATGCGCTTCCTGCGCGAGGTGGATTCCAGTAGCGTGATGGTCAATGCTTCGACACGCTTTGCTGATGGCTTTGAATATGGGCTGGGTGCGGAAATAGGCATTTCCACCGACAAGATTCATGCACGTGGCCCTGTGGGTTTGGAAGGATTAACTTCACAAAAATATATCGTGTTAGGTAACGGACAAATTAGAACCTAGCCGTCATTGGGAAAACTACTAGCCATTCGACTAAGCCCGTAAACGGGCAAGTCGCTGGTTATCCCGCGAAAGCGGGAATCCAGATAATTGAAAGATTTCCGCGTAGCGGACAAAGCCTAAAAAGCATTTTGAATAACACCGCTGGATTCCCGCTTTCGCGGGAATGACAGCAAAAACCGGAGAAGCAAATGAGTCAAATCATCGAAGTAACCGTACCTGACATTGGCGATTTTAAAGACGTGCCTATCATTGAAATTTTTGTCAAAGCCGGAGAAACCGTCGAGGCGGAACAATCGCTTTTGACTTTGGAAACCGACAAAGCAGCAATGGAAGTGCCTAGCCCAGCTGCAGGCGTTATCAAATCCATCAACGTTAAGTTGGGCGATAAAGTCAGCAAAGGTAGTGTGATTTTCACATTGGAAAATAACACGTCCACAGCGGCTAAACCGACAACTGCAACTGCTGCTCCCGCAGCGAGTGTTGCTGCGATAACCTCTGCTGCACCAGTCATCGCCGCACCCATTCAAGCGCCTGCTCCCGCCATCAAAGATTTCCCCAAGGGCGATATTCACGCTGAAGTGGTCGTACTCGGAGCAGGTCCTGGCGGCTACACTGCGGCTTTCCGCGCTGCCGATTTGGGTAAGCAAGTAGTGTTGATTGAGAAGCATACCAATTTGGGGGGCGTGTGTTTGAACGTGGGTTGCATTCCTTCAAAGGCACTATTACATGTAGCAAAAGTCATCACCGAGGCAGAAGAAGTTTCACACCACGGCATTACGTTTGGCAAACCAACCATAGACATTAATGGCATCCGCGCTTGGAAAGAAAGCGTCATCAGCAAGTCAACCGGTGGGCTCGTGGCACTCGCCAAGCAGCGCAAAGTGCAAGTAGTCAACGGCAAAGCTAAATTCACTTCGTCGAATATGTTGTCAGTAGAAACAGCTGAAGGTACTAAGACCGTCAGCTTCGACAACGTCATCATCGCCGCAGGCTCAAGCGTAGCGCGCATCCCCGGCTTCCCCTACGACGATCCACGCATCATTGACTCGACAGGCGCATTACAGTTACAAGACATCCCCAAGCGCATGTTAATTATTGGCGGTGGCATTATCGGTTTGGAAATGGCGACGGTGTATGACGCACTCGGTTCAAAAATCTCCGTCGTTGAGTTGATGGATCAACTCATGCCAGGCGCGGATAAAGATATGGTCAAGCCGCTGCACACACGCATCGTCAAACGTTACGAAGCGATTTATCTCAAAACCAAAGTCACTAAAATTGAAGCGTTGAAAGAAGGATTGAAAGTCACGTTTGAAGGCGAACAAGCACCTGAACCACAACTGTATGACCGCGTGTTAATGGCCGTTGGTCGTCGCCCGAACGGACGCGACATCGACGCGGATGCAGCAGGCGTTACCATCAATGAGCGCGGCTTCATTCCCGTCAATCAGCAAATGCGCACCAACGCGCCACATATTTTCGCCATTGGCGACATCGTCGGCGACCCAATGCTGGCGCACAAAGCGGTGCATGAAGGCAAGGTCGCTGCCGAAGTGATTGCGGGTCATCACGCAGTGTTCGAGCCATTGACCATCCCGTCGGTAGCCTATACGGATCCAGAGGTGGCATGGATGGGACTTACCGAAACACATGCCAAAGCGCAGGGTATCGAATACGAAAAAGCTGCCTTCCCGTGGATCGCTTCAGGCCGTGCTGGCTCAGTCGGACGCAGCGAAGGCGTAACCAAAATTTTGCTTGATCCAACCACACGTCGTATCTTGGGTGCGGGCATCGTCGGCGTGAATGCCGGTGAACTCATTGCGGAAGCCGTGCTCGCTTTGGAAATGGGCGCTGACATGGAAGACATCGGATTGACCATCCATCCTCATCCAACCTTGTCTGAAACATTGGGTTTCGCGGCGGAAATGGCGGAGGGAACAATCACCGACTTGATGCCACCGAGAAAAAAATAACATCATTTTTATTCAACACTTTTAAGGAACTCATCATGCTGAAAAAATCGCTTATCGCAAGCTTAGTATTTGCATCATTCTCACTTCCTGCGAACGCTTTGAGCTTGAACGACTTAAAAGCAAAATTGAATGAGGCGGCACAACAAAACGCCGCTCCCGCCGAACCAGCCGCTACAACACCTGCGGCAGCACCCGCCCCATCAAACACGACAACATCCGCAGCAAGTGTAGTGAGCCAATTTAGCACCAAAGACCAAGTGGGCAGTTTGCGCCAAGCTCTTACGCAAGCAGCGGAAACAGCCGTGTCTGGCTTGGCTAAAGAAAACGGTTTTTTAGGCAACGATAAAGTGCGTATCCCGCTTCCTGAAAGTTTGCAAAAGGCGGATGGCATGTTGCGCAAATTCGGTATGGGAAAATATGCAGATGATTTAACCACCTCAATGAATCGTGCTGCCGAAGCCGCCGTACCCGAGGCAAAAACATTACTGGTGGGTGCGATTAAAAAAATGAGCGTCACCGATGCACGCGACATCATCACTGGCCCTTCTGATGCCGCCACGCAATACTTCCGCAAAAATACCGAAGAGGCGTTGGCGAGCAAATTTCAACCCATCGTTGCCAAGTCGATGGCGAAAGTGAAACTCGCAGAAAAGTATGACCAGTTCGCGGGACAAGGCGTACAGCTGGGTTTGGTCGATGCCAAGGATGCCAACCTGAAGGATTACATCACGCGCAAAGCGATGGACGGATTGTTTACCATGATGGCGGAGCAAGAAAAAAACATACGCGCTAACCCAATGCAAGCCGCTGGCGATTTGACGAAGAAAATTTTTTCGGCAATTAAATTTTAATCTGCAAACTCTATCACACCCAACTTCGTCATCCCCGCAAAACGGGGGTGATGAAACATAACCGAAACCGCCAGCCTACTTTCACTCTTCGCCAGTAGTTTTCTCGCTGCAACACTTCTACCCGGCGGCTCTGAAATCATCCTATTCGCTGTACTCAAAAAAAATTTCCCCAACACGTATTGGACAACGCTCGTCATCGCAACCTTGGGCAATACGCTGGGTGGCATGGTGACCTTTGGGATGGCTATTACCTCACACACGACAACTCAAACACATCGCAAAGCTAAGCCGTTACGGCACATCCGCGCTGCTGCTTGCTTGGATCCCGTTAATCGGTGATGCACTATGTTTCACAGCAAGTTGGTTGCGACTCAACTGGTGGCAAGTAGCGTTTTTCATGGCAATCGGGAAATTTTCGCGATATTTGGTGATAGCCATATTCAGCACTTAATCAAATAACACACCACCAAGTGTGGGAAAATAATCACTGCTCCTCCCAAATTCCGCATCCTTCCCTTAATGAAAAAAATACTCACTCGTTGGCTTAACAAGTTAGGGCCTGGGCTCATTACGGGTGCTGCCGATGATGACCCCAGCGGCATTGCTACTTATTCTCAGGGCGGCGCGCAATATGGTTTTGGCACATTGTGGACGCTGCTCTTCACTTACCCGCTCATGGTTGGCATTCAAATCATCAGTGCGCGCATTGGTTGCGTCACAGGACGTGGATTGGCAACCAACTTGGCAAAGACTAACTCGCGCAGTGTCACACTTACTTTGGTCACGCTACTACTCGTGGCCAACACCATCAATATCGGCGCTGATCTGGCAGCTATGGCTGATGCCATTAAATTAGTCATCGGCGGACCGCGACACATTTACGCCGTTGCACTCGGCATGATTTGCTTACTGTTGCAGGTATTTATCCCTTACCAACGCTACGTGCGGGTTTTGAAGTGGCTAACGTTAAGTTTATTTGCTTACGTTGGAACCGTATTTGCCTCGCATGTACCTTGGGGCGAAGTATTGCGTGGCACGCTCTTACCAAGAATTGAAATTTCACAAAACTACCTGTTACTCATCGTGGCAATTTTTGGTACAACGATCAGCCCCTATTTGTTTTTCTGGCAGGCAGGCCAAGAGGTGGAAGAACTAGCATTGCAACGCGATGGGGATTCACTGCGCAAATCACCCAATGATGCACAACAGCATTTACGTCGCATCAACATTGATACCGCTCTTGGCATGGCATTCTCCAACCTCATCGCCTTCTTTATCATGCTCACCACTGCGGTCACCCTATACACCCACGGTGCGCATGACATTCAAACCTCTGCTCAAGCAGCTGAGGCGCTGCGACCGATAGGTGGTGAATTCACATTTATATTATTTGCTGCGGGTATTCTCGGCACAGGGTTGCTGGCCGTTCCAGTGTTAGCTGGCTCGGCAGCCTATGCAGTAGCAGAAACTTTTCGCTGGTCATCCAGCCTTGGTATGGAGCTTAAATCAGCAAAAGGCTTTTATGCCATTATCGCGCTAGCAACTTTAGTTGGCGTACTGCTGGATTTCAGCCCAATTGATCCGGTCAAAGCATTGTTGTGGAGCGCCGTCATCAACGGTGTAATTTCCGTACCGCTAATGATTGCCATGATGCGTATCGCGACACAACAAAAAGTCATGGGTATATTCGTGATCGGCGCTCGTCTAAAATGGCTGGGGTGGCTGGCTACAGGCGTAATGACTGTCGTGGTATTGGCCTTTGGTTTGACCAGTTTGGCGCAATACTACAATGACAAATTCAGCATCTTTCAATAATTTCGCTTGACGGCATCGAACAACTCCCGTACAAAGCCGTCAGGCATTTGATTCAAAGTTTTTTGGTACTTGGTTACACCATGTGCATTCTTCGATTCAGATAGTTCTGCGGGGATTTTCCCGTTTTTTATAAGGAAGTAAACACATGGCAACAGGTACAGTTAAATGGTTCAACGACGCTAAAGGTTTTGGTTTCGTTACTCCCGATGATGGCAGCGATGATTTGTTCGCGCACTTTTCAGCGATCAACATGAACGGTTTTAAATCGCTTCAAGAAGGTCAAAAAGTTAGCTTTGAAGTTACGCAAGGCCCAAAAGGCAAGCAAGCTTCTAACATCCAAGCTGCTTAATTAGCTTTTAAGTTAGTAAAAAGCCCAGCGCGAAAGTGCTGGGCTTTTTCTTTGATTGCGTTATTTTCTGGGCAACGCTAGCAGAACGCCAGATTTTAAAATCCAACAATTTCTTCGCGGAGGCCTGTTTATTGACGTGGGGGACGCATCGCGATAACGACGACTGCAACCACTACGATTAAGATGATTAACTCAATGAGCATCAAGACTCCTACAACGAGCAGCGCCGGACAGCGCCTTGCTCTTCGGCAACAACACCAACAAATGTGTGCTGTTTAACGTTTTTGGCAGGGTCGGAGATAAGGTCAATTGTGCTAGCATTACATCCTCGAAAAATGTCCTTTAACGCCGCGATTATACGGCTAACATCATGCGCCAATATCTCGATTTAATGCAGCACGTGCTGGATCACGGCACCAAAAAATCCGACCGCACAGGCACAGGAACGACCAGTGTGTTTGGTTACCAGATGCGCTTTAATTTAGCCGAAGGTTTCCCACTGGTGACAACCAAAAAGTGTCACATGAAATCTATCGTGCACGAATTACTGTGGTTCTTGCAAGGTGATACCAACATTAAATACCTCAAGGACAACGGTGTCAAAATTTGGGACGAGTGGGCGGATGAGAATGGCAACCTTGGGCCGGTGTATGGCAAACAGTGGCGCTCGTGGGAGACCGTGGATGGTCGCGTGGTCGATCAGATCATGATGGCTATCGACCAGCTAAAGGGCAACCCTGATTCACGTCGCATTATTGTGTCGGCATGGAACGTCGGCGAGCTTGACCAGATGGCACTCGCGCCGTGCCATGCATTCTTTCAATTTTATGTGGCGGACGGAAAATTATCTTGCCAGTTATATCAACGCAGCGCCGATATTTTTCTTGGCGTGCCTTTCAACATCGCCAGCTACGCGCTACTCACCATGATGATGGCGCAAGTGTGTGACTTGCAGCTTGGCGACTTCGTACATACCTTCGGCGATGCGCATCTGTATTCGAATCACATGGAACAAACGCATGAACAATTGTCGCGTGAGCCACGTCCGCCGCCGACGATGAAAATCAATCCGGCGGTAAAAGATATTTTTGGATTCAAGTTCGAAGATTTTGCGCTGGAAGGATACGACCCGCACTCTGCCATCAAGGCACCCGTAGCGGTATGACACCGCGCATCACCATCATCGTGGCGATGGCGAAAAATCGCATAATCGGCATAAACAATACCTTGCCATGGAGTTTGCCTGCTGACCTAAAACACTTCAAGGCTTTGACTATGGGGCATCACATTTTGATGGGGCGCAAGACTTACGAGTCTATTGGGAAGCCTTTGCCAGGGCGGACTTCGGTGGTGATTACCCGCAACGTTGACTACAGCGCAGAAGGTGTGACGATTGCACACACTCTTGAAAGCGCAATTGCAATGTGTGGCGGCGATTCAGAGATTTTTATCATCGGTGGTGCAGAGTTATATCGTCAGACGATTCACTTTGCGGATCGAATTTATCTCACGGAGATTGAGTTAGAGATAACGGGTGATGCGCACTTTACTGAGCTGGATAAAAATGAATGGCAAGAGTCATCTCGCATTAGCCATGCGCCTGATGAAAAAAATCTGCATCGCTATCATTTCATTACTTACGACAGAAAGCCTGCAAGCCAATAGAAAAGGGCGGTAAAAACCGCCCTTATTCATCATGCCGCTTAGTCCTACTCTATCTAAAATCCCAACGATAGCCTAAGAAAAGGTATTTACGGAATGTTTTGGTGTAAGGAAAAACATCACCCACACGAGAGAACTCAAGACCGCCCTCTGCAGAAAAACTTAACGCATCGCTCTTGCGATAATTCAAACCCAAGCTGGGGCGGATGTTAGTGGATGGATTGGTACCATCGTTGTTGCTCGCTCGAGAAAGTTGTAGCGAGGTATCCATACGCCATTTTTCTCTAAACGTTTCAACTTGGCTCAACACCACAGAGTGCGATTTATTCGTACTGGAAGTTGAATAAGAATAATTGGCAATGCCCAAATCATTTTCAAAAAACAGATTATTGCCTATGGCTTGCGCAGACCAAGAGTACGAATTACCCGTGCCCGCAGATCCAGCCTGAGTAGCGACAATAAGGCCGCCAGCGGAGTCCTTGGTAACTGTAGTATATGAACTCGTTCCTCTCGTGTTACTAACTCGGAAGTCTGTCGCTAAACGTAACTTGGCAGAAACTGAACGTGACATACCCACTGACAACATATTACTTATCGGACTAAGGGCGACAGTGTTATCACGTAAAGTTTGAAGTGAAATGTCTCTAAACCCTGTGTTGGGATTTACGGAAAGTAATTCTTTCAATGACTGCGTATATTGCCCTTGCAAATTCAACGCCAGTGGCGGTGACCTGCGATGGTCAATGGTCATGTAGTAATTTGTAGTCGAGCCCTGCGACCAATTACCTTGGAAGGTGGCAAAATTCACATTGTGATAAATCGTGTCGTATTCAAACTGCGTCATGTAGCTGCGCTGCTGCTCGAAATAGTGAGCCTCCAATCCAATCGCTCTGCGCTCATTGATGCCGCCCATTTTGCCGCGATACGCTCCCACATATTGCTGCACGCCATACACGCTGCCGCTCCATTGGTCTGGCAGGCGAGTCAAATCAATGCTGCCGCTGTAGAAGTACTTTTTATCTGAGGTGTCTCCGTTAGAGACATACTCAACGGGATTACCTAGTGCCGCGTTCAAACGCCAAGTTTGGTTCACGTCATAGCCTGCCGCAATTCCATCAAAACGTCCTGGCATACCGCCCGACGAGCCAGACTGCCGACCCAAGCGGTACATGTATTTACGGTTGCGTGCACTTTGCTCAAAGTACACTGCATTCCAACGGCGGTCTTCAGGTTGATTGGGTAAAAAATTAAAGCGATTGTATTCACGCAACACGATGCGCGTGTCTTTGGTCTCAGTGCGTTTCTGTGCCATAAAATCTACCGAGGTCGCCAACTGCGACAAATCCGTAAGGTTATTGGGGGTGGCATTCCCTGCTATATCGAAAGTATCGGTATGAGAAGTACCGTAATATAAATTCTGTGAGATGCCTCCTGTTATTTTCCATTTTTCAGGATTGTCCTTTTGCGTCGCTTCGTTCGGCGCAGCTTGTGCAAGCTTCACATCGTCAATCGGTAAATTAGCGATGCGTGCCTGCACTTGCTTGGCATCCGCCGCATTAGGGTAAAGCTTTAGATACAACTCATACTCCACCTTAGCTTTGGCAAACTCTCCATTTTTTTCACGCGCTTCGCCCATCAATTCTTGCGCAGGTTGAGTGAGTACGTTGGGGGGTAAATTCAATACTTTATTGAGTGCCTCAATAGCAGGGTCAACTTGGTTGTTTTGCAAAGCATCGCTGGCTGTCACAAATAACTTCTGTGCCTCTTGTTGAGTTTGCTCAGGTGTTTTTTGCGGTGTTGCATCGGGTGGCAAATCCGTTGCGAAGCCTGCTCCCTCTACTTTCGTAGCCATCTCAGGCGATGCAGCGTTAGAACTTGCCGCAGCGGTGGCGCTGGCTACAGCTGCCGCCGCTATGGGAAGTGCTGTTACCGCTGCCACCGGCAAATCAGTTGAATCTTTTTTCTTGGCTTTAATTGCCTTAGTTAAAATACTCAAAGTCTGCCCATCCGCGCCTGGACGAACACGGGTTTTAATGACTTTACCAAAACTTAGTGTCAGTGATGAATCCAGCTCTGGGTAGGTCACCGTGAAGGGCGGCACAATATCGGAAGGCGGGGAATTTTTTTTCTCCCAGACTAACCTAGGATCGTCAGCCTTGATGTCCAGCAGCGTCAAATAAATGCGCACATCACCATTCTTGAGCGCAGTCAGGCGTTTGTATTGAATACGGGTAATGAAGTGCAAGCGAATCTCGGCTTGGTCGCCTGTTTGCTTGATGTCGATTTGATCAATTACCTCAGCGTGTGCAGGTGCAAATCCAAATAATGGAATGAGTAATCCGAACGCAGCCAATCCGCGGACAACATTTTTAACGGGATATAACGCTTGTGCAATTTTCAATTTCAACTCCATCACTTTAATTGACTCATAGGCTAATTCAGCACAAAAATATCGGCGACATTATCGCAGCATTTGCACAATTTTCTGACAGAAAAAAGCGGTGCAATCGTCCCATCTGGGGATTGCACCGCTGTACGCTTAATACACAACTACTGACTATTCAACTTTATTTCCATTTTGTCCAAGAAGTTCCTTTGCTCCCTAATGGCTTGTGGCAACCAGAATCAGAGCAGTCGGTATGACCAGAGCTGTCGTGAGTCAAAGATTTTTTGCTCATGGTGCCTGAATAACTCGTACCCGAAAGGTGACACGCCGTGCACTGTCCTGCACCTTTCCCTGTACTACCATTATGCATGGTCACTGAATCACCAGTGGTTGGACTCGTCATAAAGCCGCCTACTGCCGTGCTTTTGTGACAGAACTCACACTGCATTGTTGAACCACCAACTAGACCAGTGGCATAAGGGATATGCTTGGCTGACTTGGCTAAAGGTATTTGTGGCCCTGCATAAGTTGCACCACTGTGGCATGTCGAGCAGCCTGTTGTAATACCCGTGTGGCTCATCACCGTCAGCGTCAAACTATAGCCTGCTGAGTGGCAAAGTGTACATGCCTGCCCCGTAAGTGGGATATGGTTAGTTGGCAATGTACCGCCTGCTCCGGGAAAGAAGGTAGTGAAGTTGGTTGCCGAGTGGCAAGCCGTGCAATCAGAAGTAGTTGTTGGATGCCCTGTGTAATTTGATTTGTTCTGGGGTGTCATACCCACCGCAAACGTCTGACCGTTGTGGCAATTTGTACAGCCACTGGTAATGCCCGTGTGTACCATTGCTGTTCCTGCAAATCCACCCACTTGAGTTTTGCTCGCAGCGTGACAAGTTTCACACTTAGC